>NZ_JAUZMZ010000146.1:0-11491 GCF_036327435.1 Rhodococcus chondri
CGGCCGTCGCATCGCCGGTGAGCCGGTCTGCCATCTCCTGGGCCAGTCCGAGCACCGTCGCAGCCTGCATGCTCGCGTCGCCGCTCGACGGCGCCGCCGCGGCCACGGGGGCAGGCGCGGGAGCGGGTTCCGGCTTCGGCGCTTCGACGACGCGTGCCGGCTCCGGCTTGACTGCCTGCGGCGCAGGAGCACCGGCCTGACGAGGCGCTTTCTTGGCTTCGGCGAGCTCCTGGTCGAGTTCGGCAACCCGCTGACGCAGGTCGGCGTTCTCCTCGATCAGGCCTGTCAACTCCTGCTCGACCAAGTCGAGGAAGGCATCGACCTCGTCCTCGTTGTACCCACGCTTCCCGATCGGAGGCTTGCTGAACGCGACATTGTGCACATCAGCTGGAGTCAGCGGCATGGAAGGATCCCTTCACGCGTCGAGTAAGCGGTCAAGCAGGTGTTCACCGAGAACAACAGTGCGTCACGCGTATCAAAACCCACTGTATCTGGCATTCCATTCTGGCACATTGCGACGTTACCGCCTTCCCGAGCCACGGCAGGCCGGCCCGTCACGCGACCCCGCCGCGAGGGATGAACGCCATCAGGAAGTACACGATGAACAGCAAGACCATGATGGACAGGTCGAGCCGTATCCCACCGAGATTCAGCGGGGGAATCAGCCGCCGCAGCAGTTTCACCGGCGGATCGGTGACCGTGAAGATCGCCTCGAGGACGATCACCACAAAACCGGACGGCTTCCAGTCCCGTGCAAACGTTCTGATGAATTCGACGATGATCCGCCCGATCAACAGAAGCCAGAAGATGAACAGCAGGAACCACAGCACCTCGAATACGGCCACCCGACCACTCTGCCCGACAGAGCCGAGCCGATCAAAACCGAAACGCCCGGCCTGCAGTGATCTGCATTATCGCCGGGCGTTTCGTCCGTTTCTTCGTCCGCTGCGAGGGAAACGGTCTTCCAGTGGCTACTGCTGACTGTAGAAGCCGGTTTCCGCGATCCGGCGGCGCTCCTCCGCGGACACGTCGATGTCGGCGGGAGACAGGAGAAACACCTTCGTAGCGACCTTGTCGAACGAGCCGCGCAACGCGAAGGCCAGACCGGCAGCGAAGTCCACCAGTCGTTTGGCGTCCGCGTTGCTCATCTCGACCAGATCCATGATGACCGGGGTGCCGTCGCGGAACCGCTCACCGATCGTCCGCGCCTCCCCGTAGTCGCGGGGACGCAGTGTGGTGATCTTCGACAACGGGCCTCCTTCATCGAACAGCGCCCCGCGACGGGCTTCGGTCCGCTCGAGGCGGGATTCCGCGGCCATCGCCGAACGCCCGGGCGCACGACCCGGCGCGGCTGCGGCACGTGGGGTGCGCGCCGTGATCGGCTCGACGCGGGCCGGACGGGCCGAGGCTTCGAATCCGTCGAATTCGTCCGGGGCGAACTCACGCATCGGCTCCTCGCGCCGCACCGGTGGGTACTCGTCGCGCCGCGGCGGCGCATACCCCCCGTAGGGGGCCTCGCCGTAGTCGCGATCTCGCTCCCGTTCGCGGCGCACGCTACCCGGATCGTCGAGGTAATCGTCCTCGTAATCCTCGAGCGGCACCATCCCGAAGTAGGCCTTGAACTTGTGGAGACTGCTCATCGATCGCCCTTCCCTCGCATGGCGGATGAAGATCAGGCTAACGGTCGCGACCCCATCACGGCTGTTCCGACACGCACACACGTCGAACCCCACCGCACTGCATGCTCGAGGTCACCCGACATGCCCGCAGACAATTCCGAGGCCTCGGGATGCTCTTCCCTGAGCCGCTCATGCAACGCCGCCAGCTGCTCGAACGCGCGGTCGGGCTCCCACCCCAGCGGGGGTACACCCATCAGTCCGCCGAGTTCGAGCTCTTCGGCGCCCGCGACTTCGGCGGCCAGCAGGGGCAGCTCGGCGGCAAGGACGCCACCGCGCTGCGTATCGCCGTCCAGGCTCACCTGCAACAACACCCGCACCGGATCCGACCGTTCCTGCGCGTCATATGCAGCGCGTACCCCTGTGGCCAACGCGCGGGTGAGCTTGGCACTGTCCACCGAATGCACCGTGTGCGCCCATCGCGCCACGGCACGCGCCTTGTTGCGCTGCAGCCGTCCGATCATGTGCCACTGCACAGGATCGGCGACGGATTCCCGGAACTCGGCGATCTTCGCGCTCGCCTCCTGTTCACGCGATTCGCCGAACGCCCGGCATCCGAGTTCGTACAGCAGCACCACATCGGACGCCGGGAAGAATTTTGTGACCGGAAGCAGCACCACATCCGACGGCGGGCGTCCGGCGGCACGGGCGGCGGCCGCAAGCCGTGCCCGTACCGCAGCCAGTCGCTCGGCGAGCTCGTCGCGCCGCGCATCGCGGGCAACGTCCCTCTCACTCACGCCGTCGCCTCCGCCACCCCGCCCGTATCGGACTGCTCCTCGAGCCAGATGATCGATGCGAACCGCCCTGTCGGAGCGCCCCGGCGGTGACTGAACAACGTCGCATCGTCGATGGTGCATCGCGGATCCTCCGCGACGGCGGCAACCCCGTGTTCGAGCAGTTGCCGTCGCAGACCGGCATGCAGATCCAGACCCGGCGTGCCCTGTGCCGTGTGCGTGGCACTGCCCGGCAGGTGCGCTTCGACGTCGTCGCGCATCGCCGCGGGCACCTCGTAACGGCGTCCGCTGGCGGCCGGCCCGAGGAACGCGCCGATCCGTTCGGGTCGGGCGCCCTGCTCGATCATCACCTCGAGAACGCGCGGCACGATACCGATACGCGCACCGATGCGGCCGGCATGCACGGCCGCGATCACGCCGGCCTCCTCGTCGGACAGCAGCACGGACACGCAGTCGGCGCTCGCAGTGACCAACGCAAGGCCGACTTCGCGGGTGACGAGCGCGTCGGTCGCGGGCACCGGTCCCGAGACCGGGCCCTCGACCACGGTGACGTTTCGGCCGTGGATCTGCTCCATCCACACGAACCGCTCCGGCGGCAATCCGAGGACGGCCGCGAGGCGACGCCGGTTGGCCGCGACCGCGGCCGGATCGTCGCCCACATGATCGGCGAGATTGAACGTGTCGTACGGAGGTGGGGAGACGCCGCCCGCCCGGGTGGTGACAACTCGGCGAGCCCGCAACCTTTTCCGGGGTGAGGTCAACGGCGCATGAAGATCGGCACGTCGACGTCGTCGTCGCCGTCGTCGTCCGTTTCCACCTGGCGCGGAGCGTTGCCTCCGACCGGCGGCAGTCCACCACCCGAGACAGGGGCCGGCTCACGAACGGGCGACTCCTCGGGACGGTCGCGATCGGACCGGCCGATGTCGCCGGCTCGTCCGGCACCGATGTTGCCGGCGCGGGAGGCCGGCTGCTGCGCCTGCTGCTGACCGGCCGCTTCCACGGGCCGTCGAGCCGGTGTGTTGCCGTCGAAACCGGCAGCGATCACCGTGACGCGGACTTCGTCGCCGAGCGAGTCGTCGATGACGGTGCCGAAGATGATGTTGGCATCGATGTGCGCGGCCTCCTGGACCAGGGACGCCGCTTCGTTGATCTCGAACAGGCCGAGGTCCGAACCGCCGGCGATGGACAGCAGCACTCCCCGAGCGCCCTCCATCGATGCTTCGAGCAGCGGCGAGTTGATCGCCGCTTCGGCGGCCTTGATGGCACGGCCTTCCCCGCGGGACGAGCCGATACCCATCAGCGCGCTGCCCGCACCGGACATGACGCCCTTGACGTCGGCGAAGTCGACGTTGATCAGGCCGGGGGTGGTGATGAGATCGGTGATGCCCTGGACACCGTTGAGCAGCACCTCGTCCGCGGACCGGAACGCGTCCATGAGACTGACCGCAGCATCGCCCAGTTGGAGCAGCCGATCGTTGGGAATGACGATGAGGGTGTCGCACGACTCCCGAAGGGTCTGGATGCCCGTGTCGGCCTGTCCCCCGCGGCGCTTGCCCTCGAACGAGAACGGTCGCGTCACCACACCGACGGTGAGGGCACCGAGCTTGCGCGCGATGCTCGCCACCACGGGCGCCCCACCGGTGCCGGTACCGCCGCCTTCACCGGCCGTGACGAAGACCATGTCGGCGCCCTTGAGCACCTCTTCGATCTCGTCCTTGTGGTCTTCGGCCGCCTTGCGGCCGACCTCGGGGTCGGCGCCCGCGCCGAGTCCGCGAGTCAGTTCACGACCGACATCGAGTTTGACGTCGGCGTCGGACATGAGAAGTGCCTGCGCATCGGTGTTGACGGCGATGAACTCAACTCCCTTGAGTCCCTGCTCGATCATGCGGTTGACCGCGTTCACGCCGCCACCGCCGATACCGACGACCTTTATAACGGCGAGGTAGTTGTGCGGGGGCGTCATGGGCTCTCGCCTTCCTGGGATTTCGGGTCACGCTTGGATCGAATCTTCCTGCAAGTACCGCAAACCCTCAACCACAGCTTGAAGGTTATGTCAAGTACTCCGCTGCCGCGAAACGCTATGGCACTTCGACCGCGATCCGCCAGTGGACGCGCCGACGACACGCCACCAATTTCGAACCGACCTTCTCATCGCACCGTCGGCAGGTCCGGACTGACCACGTCGTACTGCTGTCCGGGTCGAGTCAGAAGCGGCAGGACCACAGCTGCTTTGCGGTCCGACCGGTCCACATCCCCCCACAGCACCACCCGCCCGTCGGCGAGGGTCAGCGAAATGTCGGTCTCCGATCCCGCGGCGATCTCCTGCACTTGCACCCGCAGTTCCGGAGGTAATGCCTCGACCACTCGCACCGCCGCCGAGGTGGCGGGGTCCCCGGTACCCGGCGACGCGGTCACCAGCCGAGGAGTGAACAGCGGTGGGGGCTCGACCGCGAAGTCCACACCTTCTGCGTCGACCGAATGCGTGCCGTCGGGACCATCGAAATACAGGACGGCGACACGTTCGGTGACCATGAGACGCACCGTCGACGGATACACGCGCTGCACGCGCACCGACGCGGCCCGCGGCAGGGCCGCGACCCGCTGGGCGGCGGCCGCCGTGTCCACCTGCAGCAGCGGCGTGCCCTCCGCGACGTCGAGCGCGACGACCCGGCGCGCCAGCGCGGCCGATCCCGGATCGTCGAGACACACCACGAGCTGCCCTCCGGGCGCGATCCGCTCGACAAAATCGTCGAATACCTGGGTGTACGCCTCGGCGGTGCCGTAATAGTCGAGGTGATCGGCTTCGATATTGGTCACGATCACGGTGTCGGGGTCGTACTGCAGCAGCGAACCGTCGCTTTCGTCGGCCTCGGCGACGAAGACGTCGCCGCTGCCGTGGTGCGCGTTGGTGCCGGACTCGTTGAGCTCGCCCCCGACCGCGAACGAAGGATCGAACCCGCAGTGCTGCAGGGTCACGACCAGCATCGAGGTGGTGGATGTCTTGCCGTGGGTGCCGGACACCAGCAGTGTGCGATGTCCGCGCATCAGGGCGGCGAGGACGGTGGGCCGCAACAGCACCGGGATACCGCGTGCGCGTGCGGCGACGAGCTCCGGGTTGTCCTTCGGGATCGCGGCGAGGGTTGTCACGACGGCGGTGGGCCCGCCCTCGAGAAGGTCCAGCGCGCCCGCGTCGTGACCGATCCGCACGTCGGCGCCGCGCGCCCGCAGCGCGAGCACGCCGCGACTCTCCTTGGCGTCCGATCCTGATACCTGGCCTCCGCGAGCCAGGAGAATGCGGGCGATCCCCGACATCCCGGCACCGCCGATGCCCACCATGTGCACCCGCTCGAGTTCTGCGGGCAGCTGCGCGTTCATCGTTCGCTCCTGTTCGGTTCCGCGCCGGCCACGTCCAGCACGATGCGAGCCACTTCGGCAGCGGCACTGCGATGTCCGGCCGCGGCCGCGTTCCGGCCCATCTCGGCGATCCGTTGTGCGTCACCGACCAGCGGAACAACGGTGTCGGCCACGAACGCCGGCGTCAGGTCGGCGTCCGCGACGATCATCCCACCTCCCCCGGCGACGACCGGACGGGCATTGAGTTCCTGCTCTCCGTTGCCGTGGGGAAGCGGCACGTACACCGCCGGTAACCCGACGGCCGACACCTCGGCGACGGTCATCGCACCCGATCGGCAGATCACCGCATCCGCCGCCGAGTACGCCAGGTCCATGCGTTCGAGGTACGGCACCGCCACGTACGGCGCCGAATCGTGCGCCGGGTGCGCCGGCACTTCGAGGGTGTTCTTCGGTCCGTGCGCGTGGAGAACCGCGATACCGGCATCGGCGAGCCGCGCCGCGGCGCCGGAGACCGCATCGTTGAGGGAACGGGCGCCCTGGGAACCACCGAACACGAGCAGCACCGGGCCGTCGGCGGGCAACCCGAAGTGGCGGCGGGCGTCGGCGCGCAGCGCCACTCGATCGAGGCCGGTGATCGATGCGCGCACCGGGATACCCACGATCTCCGCGTCGCCCGTGCGCACGATTCCGGAGCCGGGGACGGCGGCGAGCACTCGCGCCGCTCGCAGTGCTCCGATCTTGTTGGCGATGCCCGCGCGGGCATTCGCCTCGTGTACGACCACCGGAATCCTGCGTCGTCGTCGCAGGGGGCCGGGTCCGGCCGCCAGGTACGCGGGCAGCGCCACGTACCCACCGAATCCGACGATCACGTCGGCCTCGACTCGATCGAGTACCTCCCGTGTGCGGCGCACGGAGTCCAGTACCCGTGCCGGCAGCTTCAGCAGATCCGCGGTGGGTTTACGAGGCAACGGCACCGGTGGAATCAGCTCGAGTGGGTAGCCGCGGCGCGGAACCAGGGTGGTTTCGAGACCGCGCTCGGTGCCGAGTGCGGTGACCTGCGCTTCCGGCATCAGGGCACGGATCGCGTCTGCGACCGCGAGTGCCGGTTCGATGTGTCCGGCGGTGCCGCCTCCGGCCACGACCACGGACAGGGTGGATTGCTCCCCACTCACCTGCGGTTTCCTCGCTCTCCGGTTCTTCCGTTCCCGCCACGTGTACGTGTCGGGTTCTGCCGGGCGCTGCGCCCGGGTTGATCTTGTGGTGTGCGTGCCCTGCGGATGCGCTCGGCACCGCCGCGGTCGGGCTCTCGACGCGCGCGGTTCGACGTGGCGCCGCCACGGGCTCGTTCGCTCCGCTCCAGGCATCCGCCGTCGCGTCCCCCTCGGTCCCGCCCGCCGCCGCGCGGCGCGGCGCCCCGGGTCTCGTCGCGAGGGCGCGGGGCACGCGGCGCACCGGCGCGCGCACGGCCGTCCCGACCGGACAGATACGCTTCCGGTTTGCGCAGTCTGAGCAGCCGCGCGAAGCGGCCGTCCTGGCCCGCGTGCAGCGCCGCGATCGCCTCCGGTTCATGACGGGCCGCGTTCGCGATCAGACCGAACATGAGCAGTGTCGTCGCCGTCGATGTGCCACCCGCCGAGACCAGCGGAAGCTGGAGGCCGGTGACCGGGAGCAGTCCGACCACATATCCGATGTTGATGAATGCCTGGCCGATGATCCACGTCGTGGCAGTGGCGACGAGGAGTCGCAGGAACGGGTCGACCGACCGCATCGCGATGCGCAGGCCTACGTAGGCGAACAAGCCGAACAGGCCGATCACCGCGGCGCCACCGAGGAAGCCGAGCTCTTCGCCGATGATCGCGAAGATGAAGTCGTTGTGCGCGTTGGGCAGATAGTTCCACTTCGCGCGGCTCTGCCCGAGTCCGCGCCCCCAGATGCCCCCGTCCGCGAGGGAGAACTTCGCCTGCCGTGCCTGGTAGCCGATGCCCTGCGGGTCCTCGGCGGGGTTGAAGAAGGCACGCACGCGCGCCGACCGGTATCCGGCGGTGAGAGCAAGGATCACCGCGCCCGTCACGGCGGTTCCGACTATGCCGAGGAACACACGCAGCGGCAGACCCGCGAACCAGAGCAGGGCGAGAACGATGATGGCCAGCGACACGGTGGTGCCCAGGTCGGGCTGCAACACGATCAGGCCGGTCACCAGCAGCGCCGCGGGTACCAGCGGAACCAGCATCTCCTTGAGCGTCGCGTGGTCACCGCGGCGCGAGGCGAGCAGGTGCGCTCCCCACACCGCGAACGTGATCTTCGCGATCTCGGAGGGCTGCAGCGACACGCCGCCGATCACGAACCAGCCGCGCGTGCCCTGCGACATGGTGCCGATGCCCGGGATGAGCACGAGCACGAGCAGGACAACCGACACGGCGAACGCGGGGAACGACAGGCGGCGCAGCAGGCGCACCGGAACCTGCAGGGTCACATAGAAGATGATCATGCCGAGTGCGGCGAACACGACCTGCGAGGTGAACAGGCCGTAGGCCGAATCGGCGACCGCGACCATTCCGACACTCGACGACGACAGCACCATCACCAGTCCCAGCACCGTGAGCAGCACGGCGATGGTGACGACGAGGTGGAAGGAGGCGAGCGGCCGGGCCATCCACAGACCGATCCGCCCCCGTGCCGTCGAGTCCGGCGCGTCGCCGGCCGACGCGATCACCGCTGCGTCCCGCCCCCGCGGAGTTCTTCGACCGCGGCAGCGAAGCTGCGACCACGCTGCGCGTAGTCGGCGAACATGTCGAGCGATGCCGCGGCCGGGGCCAGCAACACCGTCTGTCCCGCTGATGCGAGGTCCGCAGCTTCGCGCACCGCGACGCGCATCGCGGTGGGGCCGTCGGCGCCCGGGATCTGCACGTGCCGGACCGCGGCGCCGAGTCCGGAAATGCCCTGCACACTGGTCATCGTCTCATCGTCGCGCGTGTCGAGCAGGACGACGGGGACCTGCGGGGCGTGTCGCGCAAGGGCCTCCGCGATTTGTGCCGCGTCCTGCCCGAGGAGGACCACTCCGGCAAGTCGCGGTGCCACCTCCGCGACGAGTTCTTCGATCCGGGCGCCCTTGAGGAGTCCACCCGCGATCCATACGACCCGGTCGCGGGCGAGGAGGGAGGTGCGGGCAGCGTGCGGGTTGGTCGCCTTGGAATCGTCGATGTATTCGACGTCGCCGACGACCCCGACGGGGGCGGCGCGGTGGGGGCCGACCTGGTGGCGGCGGAGCCCGTCGTGCACTGCGGAGGCGGGCACGTCGATTGCGCGGGCCAGTGCCGCCGCAGCCAGCGCGTCCGCGAGTCCCGCGGGGCCGGGTGGGGTGACATCGGACACCGCGGCAAGAACCGCCGAATCGGCGAAGGCGCGGTCGACGAGTACGTCACCGCTGATGCCGAGTTGACCGGCATCCGGATAGCCGAGGGTGAAACCGACCGTGAACACCGCCCGCGACCGGTCGCGCAGTGTGCCGGCGATCGGGTCGTCGAGGCCGAGCACCCCGACGGCGCCGGTCAGCGCACCCAGTTTGGCATCGATGTAGTTCTCCATACCACCGTGCCAGTCGAGGTGGTCCTCGGCGATGTTGAGCACGACCCCGGCTGCCGGACGGACGGACGGAGCCCAGTGCAGCTGGAAGGACGAGAGTTCGACGGCGAGCACGTCCGCGCGGGGATCGGCGCGGCGCAGCGCATCGAGCACAGGAAGTCCGATGTTTCCGCACGCGACCCCGGGCACCGCCGCAGCTTCGAGGATCGCGTCGAGCATCATCGTCGTCGTGGTCTTGCCGTTGGTGCCGGTGACGACGAGCCAGCGGCGGGCCGGTCCGTAGATCTCGGCCTGATCGATGTGCCAGGACAGCTCGATGTCGCCCCAGATGGGCACTGCCGCGCCGGCAGCGCGCGACAGCAGCGGAGCGGTGGGCGGGAAGCCGGGGCTCGTAACGACCAGCGCGAAGTCGCGCAGCGCCTCGGGCTCGGCGACGAGAGCGTCCAGATCGGCTGTGTCGGCGCCGAGTTCGGCGCAGTGCGCCAGCGCCTCGGGGTTGCGGTCGGTGACGGTGACATGCGCGCCGAGGTCGGTGAGCGGGACGATCGTGGCGCGACCCGAGATCCCCGCACCGGCCACGAGGACTCGGGCTCCGCGTAAGCGGTCCAGTTCGTACGACACCGCGTCAGTCCCCGATCGCCGCTAGATATTCGCTGTAGAACAGGGCCAGGCCGATCGCCGACGCGATCGCCGCGAGCAGCCAGAACCGGATGATCACCGTGGTTTCCGCCCAGCCACCGAGTTCGAAATGATGGTGGAACGGCGCCATCCGGAACACGCGACGACGGCTGGAGCGGAAGACCGCGACCTGGATGACGACGGATGCCGCCTCCGCGACGAACAGCGCGCCGATCACGACCATGAGCAACTCGGTGCGAGTGGCCACCGACAGGCCCGCCAGCATGCCTCCGAGGGCGAGCGAACCGGTGTCGCCCATGAAGATCTTGGCGGGGGCGGCGTTCCACCACAGGAAACCGATGCACGCGGCGGCACCGGCGGCGCACAGCAGTGCGAGGTCGAGCGGGTCGCGAACGTCGTAGCAGCCCTTGGTCGGCTCCACCGTGCAGGCGTTGCGGTACTGCCAGAACGTGATGATCACGTACGCGCCGAGCACCAGCGACATCGAGCCGGCTGCCAGGCCGTCGAGCCCGTCCGTCAGATTGACCGCATTCGACCATGCGCTGACCAGCAGGTATACGAACAGGATGAAGACGATGGATCCCATCGACACCGTTGCGATGTCGCGGACATACGACAGGTCCGTGCTGGCCGGCGCGAGACCGTCACTGTTCCGGAACTGCAGCGCCAGGATGCCGAAGGCGACTGCGACGACGAGCTGCCCGACGAGCTTCGCCGTCTTGTTCAGGCCCAGGTTGCGCTGCTTACGGATCTTGATGAAGTCGTCGAGGAAGCCGACACCGCCGAGAGCGGTGGTGAGGCCCAGGACGAGCAGGCCCGACGCGGAGGGTCCCTCGGCGTCGTAGGCCATGCCGATCAGGTGCGACCCCCAGTAGCCGGCCCACAGACCTGCCAGGATCGCCACACCGCCCATCGTGGGGGTGCCGCGCTTGGATTGGTGGCTCTGAGGACCCTCGACGCGGATCTCCTGACCGAACCCCTGCCTGCTGAAGGCTTTGATCAGCACGGGCGTGAGCAGGATCGACACCGCGAGGGCGATCCCCGCGGCGAAAAGGATCTGTCTCACCGTGCGTCCTCCGTTCCCACAGCAGTGTTGTCGTCGGCAGTATCCGCGAGCACGGCGTCCGCCACGGTCCACAGCCCGACCGACTGTGACGCCTTCACCAGCACGATGTCGCCGGGACGCAGTTCGTCGCGCAGCAGCTCGATCGCCGCATCCGCGTCGGGCACGTGACTCGCTTCCTCACCCCAGGATCCTTCCATCACCGCCCCTTGGAACAGTCCCCGGACCGGGCGGGTCGCACCGACGGCGACGATCCGGGTGACGTCCAGGCGTACCGCGAAACGTCCGATCGCATCGTGCGCGACCACCGATTCGTCGCCGAGCTCGGCCATCTCGCCGAGAACGGCGAAGGTGCGGCGGCGCGTGTCCCCGGCCCGCGCCATCGATACCAGCGCTTTGACGGCGGCCCGCATCGAGTCGGGGTTGGCGTTGTACGAATCGTC
>NZ_JAUZMZ010000147.1:0-11450 GCF_036327435.1 Rhodococcus chondri
CGACTGCTGGCGAGCCGGCTCGCCAGCAGTCGCGCGAGCGGCATCACGCTGCGACGCAGGGTGACGAGCTCGGCGTCGGAGGAACGAAGGAAGTCTACTTCCTCGGCGAGCTTCGGCACTCCGTACCGTTCGACGCGTTCGCGGCCCAACTGCTCGGCGGTGCGGCGACGCGTTTCCCGTTCCACCATCGCCCGGAAGTCGGCGATCCGGCGCTCGGCGGTGCGCCGGGCAACCTCGGTGGCGTAGTCGCCGTCCTCGCGTTCCTCGCGGGGTCCGTTGCCGAGCAGACCGTCGAGAATCTTGGTGAGCAACGACTCCGGGGCGACCTCCCGCAGCGCCTGATACGCCGAGAAGGAAGGACCGTTGGAAGACTTGTACTGGCCGAGTTCCTCGACGAGGTGCGCTGTGAGCATCTGCGTGGCCTCGAGCGCTTCGGGCGACTCGTCCGCGAGCAGTTCCGCGATGAGGTCGCGCAGCGCCTCGAAGTCGATCTCCCCGTCGGGGGTCCGGGGCAGGGTGGTCTCGGCGGCGGCGTCGCGGCGGCCGATCGCGGCGGGGAACCACAGATCGAACAGGGCATCGAAGGTGGGCCGGTGGGTGGGCCGACGCAGCAGCGTGCAGGCCAGGCCTTCACGGAGCGCCTCGCGGTCCAGCAGATCCAGCACCGTCATGACCTGCCCCGCGTCGACGGTTTCCGACGGGCCCACCGCGATACCGCGCCGCCGCAACGCCTCGACGAAACCGACGAGGTGACCCGGGATGCCGTGGGGTGCCACCGGCAACCGGTCGGGTCCGGTCAGGTGCGCGCCGGTCATGTCAGTTCAACCGGAGCTCGGCGGCGGCCCGCACCTGATCGGACCTGTGCTTGAGGATGACACCGAGCGTGGTGCGTAGGGCCGCATCATCGAGTGTGTCCATTCCCAGTGCCAGCAGGGTCCGGCCCCAGTCGATCGTCTCGGCCACCGAGGGCACCTTCTTGAGTTGCATGCCGCGCAGCACCCGTACGGTGCGCACGAGCTGCTCGGCGACCGATTCGGCCAGCTCCGGCACCCGGCTGGCGAGAATCCGTCGTTCGAGGTCGGCGTCGGGGAAATCCAGGTGCAGGAACAGGCAACGTCGTTTGAGGGCCTCCGACAGTTCCCGGGTCGCGTTGGACGTGAGCACCGTGAACGGTTTGCGGGTGGCCCGGATGGTGCCGAGTTCGGGGACCGTGACCGCGAAGTCGCTGAGCACCTCGAGGAGGAGGCCCTCGATCTCCACGTCCGCCTTGTCGACCTCGTCGATCAGCAGCACGGTCGGATCCTCGCGGCGGATCGCGGTCAGGAGCGGACGCGACAGGAGGAACTCCTCCGAGAACACGTCTTCCTTCGTCGAATCCCAGGTCTCGCCGGCCGCCGCTCCCGCACCGGCCGATTGGATCCGCAGAATCTGCTTCGCGTGGTTCCACTCGTACAGTGCGCGCGATTCGTCGACGCCCTCGTAACACTGGAGGCGCACGAGTTCGGCACCGGACGTCTGCGCGACCGCGCGAGCGAGTTCGGTCTTGCCGACGCCCGCGGGTCCTTCGATGAGCAGCGGCTTGTCGAGACGGTCGGCGAGGAATACCGCGGTCGCGGTCGCCTTGTCGGCGAGGTATCCGGTCTCGGCGAGGCGGTCGATCACATCCTGGACATCCGCGAAGATCGGCGGGGTGAGGGGCAGCGCACGATCCACGCTGAGTCCTTTCGTCGTCGTGTCGGTATCAGGCGGGCCGGGTGTGGCCGTCGCCCCACACGATCCACTTCGTCGAGGTCAGCTCGGGCAGCCCCATCGGACCGCGGGCATGCAGCTTCTGCGTGGAGATGCCGATCTCGGCGCCGAACCCGAACTGTTCCCCGTCGGTGAAGGCCGTCGAAGCGTTGACCATAACCGCTGCGGCATCGACCCGCGCGGTGAACTCGCGCGCCGCCGCGAGGTCGGAGGTCACGATCGCCTCGGTGTGCCCGGTGCCGTACCGATCGATGTGCTCGACGGCCGCGTCGATACCGTCGACCACGGCGAGCGCAACATCGAGCGTGAGGTACTCCTCCGCCCAGTCGGTTTCCGTGGCGGGCACGAGACCCGGCAGATCACCGTGCACGGTGACGCTGTGCGACTGCAGCACCTGCAGCAAGCGCGGTACCGCCGTGTCGGCGACGGCCTTGTCGACCAGGATCGTCTCCGCGGTGTTGCAGACGCTGGGCCTGCGCGTCTTCGCGTTGATCACGATCTTCTCGGCCATCTCGAGGTCCGCGGCGGAATGCACGTACACGTGGCAGTTGCCCACACCGGTTTCGATGGTCGGCACCGTGGCGTCCCGGACGACGGCGGAGATCAGCCCGGCCCCACCGCGCGGGATGACCACGTCGACCAGTCCCCGCGCCTGGATCAGGTGGGTCACCGACGACCGGTCGGCGCTGGGCAGCAACTGCACCGCATCCTCGGGCAGTCCCTGGGCGGCGAGCGCGCCGCGCAGCGCCTCGACGAGGGCACGGTTGGAATTCGCCGCCGACGACGAGCCGCGCAGCAGCGCGGCGTTGCCGGATTTGAGGGCGAGCCCGAACGCGTCGACGGTGACGTTGGGACGTGCCTCGTACACCATGCCGACGACACCGAGCGGCACCCGGACCTGGCGGATCTNGAGNCCGTTGGGCAGCGTCGAGCCACGCAGCACCCCGCCGATCGGGTCCGGCAGCGCCGCGACCTGCCGAAGTCCCGAGGCGATGCCCTCGACCCGGTCGGCGGTCAAGCGCAGCCGGTCGAGCAGTGACTCCTCGGTGCCCGCGGCGCGCGCGGTGTCGATGTCGGTGGCGTTGGCCGCGAGCACGGCGTCGGAGGCGGCGAGCACCGCATCCGCGGCGGCATGCAACGCGGCGTCCTTCTCGCTGGTGGTGAGCAGCGCAAGACGACGGGAAGCGACCCGCGCGCGGCGGGCGGCGGCGTGCACGGCTTCGCGGGTGTCGCCGGTGCCGGCGGTCCGGGCTTCCCCGGAATCGGGCGCAGCTGAGTCAGGGGTCACAGCAGTCATGGTCACCAGCCTAGTCGGGGCATACCGCTGCCCGACAGGCACCGCTGCTCGGACCTGCCCGGCCTACGTCGCGGTCAGCGTAGTCCGGTACCGCGCGCCAGGGCGGTGCGGACGAGGATCGACACCAGTTCGCGGTACTCGATGCCGGTGGCCTCCCACATCCGGGGATACATGGAGATCGAGGTGAAGCCCGGCATCGTGTTGATCTCGTTGATGACCGGTCCGCTGTCGGTGACGAAGAAGTCGACGCGGGCCAGGCCCTGGCAGTCGAGTGCGCGGAAGGCCCGGACCGCCAGTTCGCGGATCTCGTCGGAGACGGCGTCGTCGAACTTGGCCGGGACGTCGAATTCGCAGACGTCGTCGAGGTACTTGGTGTCGAAGTCGTAGAACGCCTCGTGATCGCCCGCCGAGTCCGGCATCCGGATCTCCGCGACGACGCTCGCCCGTACGTCACCGTCGGGGAACTCGAGCACACCGCATTCGACCTCGCGGCCGATGATCGCGGACTCGACGATCACCTTGGGGTCGTGGACCCGGGCCTTGTCGACCGCGGCGTCGAACGAGGTCCAATCGGTGACGCGGGTGATGCCGATGGAGGATCCCCCGCGGGCGGGTTTGACGAATACGGGCAGGCCGAGACGGTGCTTCTGCTCCGCGGTCAACGTGCGCGTCCCGGGACGCATCACGACCTGGAATCCGACCGGCAGGCCTTCGGCCGCGAGGAGTTTCTTGGTGAATTCCTTGTCCATCCCCGCGGCGCTCGCGAGCACGCCCGGTCCGACGTACGGGATGCCGGCGAGTTCGAGCAGTCCCTGGAGGGTGCCGTCCTCCCCGTAAGCACCGTGCAGCACCGGAAAGACGACGTCGACCGAGGCGAGCACCCTGCCGAATTCGCCCTCGTCCAGTGCGACGATGTCGCCGCTGCGGGTGGGATCTGCGGTGAGCACCAGCGAGGAGCCGGACGCATCGACGACGGGAAGTTCGCGTCCGGCCTTGGCGAGCCGCTCGGGATCGGTATCGCCGAGCACCCACGATCCGTCGGTGGTGATGCCGATCGGCACCACGTCGTAGACCTCCGGGTCGAGGTGGCGCAGGATGCTGCCCGCCGATACGCAGGACACGGAATGTTCGTTGCTGCGACCACCGAAGACGACGGCCACCCGGATTCGGGGAGTGCTCACGGCACAAACCGTACCGGCAACGAGTTGTTCCTCCTCAGCCGAGTGCCGGACACCGCATCATGTCGCGCGCAGCGCGCCGTCGAGATCTGCGAGCAGATCGTCGGTGTCCTCGATGCCGCACGAGAGCCGCACGAAGCCGGCGGGTACCGCATCGCCCCAGCGTGCGCGGCGGTCGGCGGTGGTGTGGATGCCCCCGAAACTCGTCGCGGACGTCACGAGTCCGGAGTTCCGCACCAAGCGATGGAAACTGTCCTCGTCCGGAAGACGGAAGGTGACGAGCGGCCCGAATCGGCGCATCTGTGCTCGCGCCACGGCATGGGCGGGGTCGTTCGCCAACCCTGGATACCGGACGTTCGCGGCCGCTGGATGGCCGCACAGCATCTCGGCGATAGCGAACGCATTGGTGCATTGCCGCTCGAAGCGCAATCCGGCGGTCGCAAGACTGCGCTGCGCGAGCCACGTCTCGAACGGCCCCAGGACCGTGCCGGACAGCAGCCGTTCCCGATCGATCCGCGGCAGCAGTGACTGGTCCGAGACCGCGAGATACCCGTAGAGCAGATCACTGTGCCCGCTGAGGGATTTGGTGCCGCTGGCGACCACCACATCGGCGCCGAGCGCGAGCGGTGCCTGGCCGAGCGGTGTGGCCGTGGTGTTGTCGACGAGCAGCAGCGCCTCCGCATCCCGGCACATCGCCGCCGTCGCACGGAGATCGACGACATCGAGTCCCGGATTCGAGGGTGTCTCGGCAAGGACCACCGCACCTGCCGGCACTGCCGCCAGCACATCTCGCAGCGTGCCGTCGGTGAACTCGGACACCTGCAGCTCGCGCACCACGAGACCCATCGGCTCGAGGCAGTCACGGGCATACATTCGCACCTGGTAGTAACCGTCGGACGGCACGACGACCGTCCCACCGGGCACGGTCAGCGATCGCAGCGCCACGGTGATGGCGGACATGCCGGACCCGACCACCCGGGCGGCGGCGGCGCCTTCGAGTTCGGCGAGGGCAGATTCCAGTGCACGCCACCCCGGGTGGGATGCGCGCGCGTAGGTGTCGAGGCCCGGACTCTCGTCCTGTCCGAGACGATACGGTGCCGCGAAGACCGGCCCCGGTTGGAGCGGGTCTCCAGGATCACCCTCTGCAGCAACAGCTTTCACGCAGCGCGTGGAATCACCGGTCACCGGCTCACTCCGGTTTGACGCGCCGGCCGAGCAGCAGTCCGATGGCGTCGGATACCGACATACCTTCATGGCAGACCCGGTGCACGGCATCGGTGAGTGGCATTTCCACGTCGTAGTTCTCGGCGAGCGCGCGCACCGAGGTGCAGGACTTCACGCCCTCCGCCACCTGACCGTGGGTAGCCTCCTGTGCGCTTTCGAGCGAACCTCCCAAACCGAGCCGCTCACCGAACGACCTGTTGCGCGACAACGGCGAAGTGCATGTCGCGACAAGATCACCCACTCCGGCGAGGCCGGCGAGAGTCGCCGGCTTGGCCCCGACGGCGGTACCGAGACGGGTGATCTCGGCGAGGCCCCGCGTGATGATGGTGGCGACGGTGTTGTCCCCGAATCCCACCCCCGCGGCCATGCCGCATGCGAGGGCGATGACGTTCTTACACGCGCCGCCGATCTCGCAGCCGATCACATCGGTATTCGTATAGGGTCGGAAATATCCTGTGGCGCAAGCCTTCTGAATTTCCATTGCCCGCGCGGAGTCGGGGCACGCGACCACCGTCGCTGCCGGCTGCCCCTGGACGATCTCGCGAGCAAGATTCGGACCGGACAACACGGCGATCCGATTCTGTTCCGCACCGGTGACCTGACCGATCACCTGACTCATCCGCAGCAGGGTGCCGCTCTCGATTCCCTTGGCCAGACTGAGCAGGGTGACGTTCGGGGCGATGTCGTCACGCCAGACCCCCAGGTTCTCGCGCAGAGTCTGCGACGGCACCGCAAGAACCGCGAAGTCGACTCCGTCGAGAGCCACCCGATGATCGGCGGTCGCCTTCAGCGCGCCCGGCAACTCCACCCCGGGCAGGTACCCCGGGTTCTCGTGGTCCTCGCTGATGGACCGGGCAACCTCGGCCCGACGCGACCAGATCGTCACGTCCGTGCCGGCCTCTGCCAGCACTTTCCCGAATGCCGTGCCCCACGAACCCGCTCCCAGAATTGCCGCCTTGCTCACGCGGTCCCCCGTCTCGTTCTCATCGCCGTGCCGTACCGATTCCGCTGCAGCGCCTGTCCGGCCCGTAGATATCTGCCGCGGTTGCTTCAGTATCGCCCACGTCCGCCGAGGCCGCCGATGACCACCACGAGACCGCGACTGGCAGAATCACCGGCATGACCGCCGCGCACGTCCTGATACCCGTCAAGGCCCTCGGCCTGGCGAAGTCACGGCTTGCGCATGTCCTCGAACCGGAAATCCGCGCCGACCTCGTCCTGGCGATGTTGCGCGACACTCTCGACGCGACTCTTGCCTCGGGAGACCTGGACGTCACAATTGTCACTTCCGATCCGCACGCGGCGGCCGTCGCGAGCGCGTGCGGCGCTCGGGTCTTCCCGGATCCCGGGCCGCCGGGTGCCGGATCGACCGGCGCCGAGCGGCTCAACGCCGCCTTGAACGCGGCAGCAGCCCACGTCCGCCACCGGACACCGGGCATCGGACTGATCGCCTTGCAGGCAGATCTTCCCGCGCTGCGACCGCACGAGCTGGTCTCGGCTCTCGACGACGCCCGGCAGGTCGGACGGGCAATCGTCGAGGACCATACCGGCCTCGGCACCACAGCCCTGTTGCACTGTGTGCCCCACGAGCCGCTGCACGCAATGTTCGGAGCCGACTCGGCGCGTCGCCACGTCGAATCGGGCGCACGAGCGCTGACCGGTGACCTGCCCGGACTTCGGCTCGATGTCGACACCGTGGCCGACCTCGAGGCCGCCGCTCGCTTGGGTACCGGTCCGGCCACCGCGTCGGTCCTTGTGCGCATCGGCTTCGCGGTGCCTGCGAAATAACGTCGTCTCCGCCGACCGCTCACTCCGGCATCGTTCCTGCCACAATGAAGCGGTGAACAACGGCGAAAGCACCGACACGAGCCTCCGATCCGAACCAGTGGTTCTTCCCCCGCCGTCTCCGCGCGCCGAGCGACCCGGTTCTGCGCAGAGTGCGCCTCCCGCAGCGGCGGCGCTGCCCGCGGCGAGGACGCACACGGACGGCCTGCCGGCGGACCGTTACCTCAACCGAGAATTGAGCTGGATCGACTTCAATGCCCGGGTGCTCGCACTCGCCGAGGACACCTCCATCCCGCTGCTCGAGCGCGCGAAGTTTCTTTCGATCTTTGCCTCGAACCTCGACGAGTTCTACATGGTGCGGGTCGCGGGGCTCAAACGTCGAGCCGAGACCGGCCTGTCCGTGCGCTCGGCGGACGGTTTGTCGCCCCGCGCCCAACTCGCCCTGATCGCATCGAGCACCCAGGAACTCGCGGGCCGCCAAGCCCAGGTGTTCCTCGATTCGGTGCTCCCGGCGCTCAAAGCGGAAGGCATCTCGATCATCCGATGGTCGGAACTGACCGAAGACGAGCGCGTACGGATGACCCGTTATTTCGCCGAGCAGGTCTTCCCGGTCCTCACCCCCCTCGCGGTCGATCCCGCGCACCCTTTCCCTTACATCAGCGGCCTCAGCCTGAATCTTGCTGTCACCGTGAAGGACCGGGATTCCGCGGGTGAACACTTCGCCCGCGTGAAGGTGCCGGACAACGTGGAGCGCTACGTCCGCGTCGACCGCGCCGGATCCTCTCACGGGCTGCCGGCCTTCCTGCCCCTCGAAGAACTCATCGCCGCGCATCTCGACGTGTTGTTCCCGGGCATGGAAATCGTGGAGCACCATGCATTCCGCGTCACCCGTAACGCAGATTTCGAGGTCGAGGAAGATCGCGACGAGGATCTGCTGAAGGCACTCGAACGCGAACTCGCGCGACGGCGCTTCGGATCGCCCGTGCGACTCGAAGTGTCGGACGACATGACGGAGCACATGCTCGAACTGCTGTTGCGCGAACTCGACGTCGACCCGGCCGATGTCGTGCAACTCCCGGGACTGCTCGACTTGTCGAGTCTCTGGCAGGTCCATGCGGTCGACCGCCCGGATCTCAAGGATGCACCGTTCGTACCGGCGACACATCCGGCGTTCGGCGAACGGGAAACACCCAAGAGCGTCTTCTCGACGCTGCGCGACGGCGACGTGCTCGTCCACCACCCCTACGAGTCGTTCTCGACGAGCGTGCAGCGTTTCATCGAGCAGGCCGCAGCCGACACCCAGGTTCTCGCCATCAAGCAGACCCTGTATCGCACGTCCGGCGACTCTCCCATCGTCGACGCTCTGGTCGCCGCGGCCGAAGCGGGTAAGCAGGTCGTGGCGCTCGTCGAAATCAAGGCACGATTCGACGAACAGGCCAACATCAAGTGGGCGCGCAAGCTCGAGCAGGCCGGCGTGCACGTCGTGTACGGACTCGTCGGACTCAAAACACACTGCAAGACGGCCCTGGTCGTGCGGCGCGAGGGTTCCGCGATCCGGCGGTACTGCCACATCGGTACCGGCAATTACAACCCGAAGACTGCACGCCTGTACGAGGACGTCGGCCTGCTCACCTGCTCGCCGGAGATCGGCGCGGATCTCACCGATCTGTTCAATACGCTCACCGGCTACTCACGGAAAGCGCAGTACCGCAACCTGCTCGTCGCCCCGCTCGGGGTCCGGAAGGGAATCATCGAACGTATCGAGCGCGAGATCGAGCACCACGAGGCAGGCCGGCCGAGCGGCGTACGTCTCAAGGCGAACGCCCTCGTCGACGAGCAGGTGATCGATGCGCTGTACCGAGCATCGAAAGCGGGCGTTCCCGTCGATATCGTCGTGCGCGGCATCTGCGCGCTCAAACCCGGAGTTCCGGGACTGAGCGACAACATCCGGGTCAGGTCGATTCTCGGTCGCTTCCTCGAACACTCACGCCTTCTGCATTTCCGGGGAAGCGACGAATACTGGATCGGCAGCGCCGACATGATGCACCGCAACCTCGACCGTCGCGTGGAAGTCATGGCGCAGGTCAAGGATCCGCGGCTCTCCGCACAACTGGACGGGATCTTCGAATCCGCTCTCGATCCGGCCACGCGGTGCTGGATCCTCGAAGCCGACGGAACGTGGACGGCATCACCTGCGCCGGGTACGGCGGCCCGTGACCATCAGGTCGAGCTCATGCGCAGTCGCGCGTCCTGACCCGGAGGTACCGGTGCCCGATTCGCCCGATAAACCGATGAAAGCCAACATCTTCGCGGCCGGTGCCGTGCTGTGGCGGTTCGACCCCGCCGACTCCTCGGCGGTCGAGATCGCAGTTGTGCACCGGCCCCGCTACGACGACTGGACATTCGCCAAGGGCAAGCTCGATCCCGGAGAAACCCCGGTGGTTGCCGCGGTGCGCGAACTCGAGGAAGAGACGGGATTCCGTGCCGCGCTGGGACGGCACCTCGGCAAGGTGACGTACCCGGTGGTCGGGCATCGCAAGCTCAAACGCGTCGACTATTGGTCCGCGCGGATCCTCAGCGGAGCATTCGAGCCGAACGACGAAGTCGACGAGTTGCGTTGGGTCCCCCCCGACGTTGCCTTCGAACAGCTGTCGTATCCGATGGATCGCAGTGTGCTGCGCCGATTCCGGGCCCTTCCCGCCGACACCACCACGGCGATCATCGTGCGTCACGCAAAGGCCGGTAGTCGCAAGAAACACCGCGGCGACGATCACGAGCGCGAACTCGATGCCAGTGGGCGCGCCCAGGCCGCCGCGCTCGTTCCGCAGCTCTCGGCGTTCGATGCGGACAGCGTCGTGTCGGCGGACCGCGTGAGGTGCATCCAGACGGTCCGGCCGTACGCGGAACGCCTCGGGGTCGATATCTCCGTCGAACCGGCGCTCTCCGAGGAGGAGTACACCGCCGACCCGCAATTGGGCCGCAAGCGCACACTCGACGTGGTGGCGCGGGGAGGCACCCCGGTGATCTGCAGCCAGGGAAAGGTCATCCCGGACCTGCTCGGGTGGTGGGCCGAACGCGACGGAGTCGCGCTGCCCCCGACGCGTAATCGTAAGGCGAGCATGTGGGTGCTCTCGCTGCGCGGGGACCGACTGCTCGCGGCCGACCATATCGACAGCCCGCTGCCGACCACTCCTGCCTGAGCGCCGGAGGTTCCGGGGCAACATGGACCTCGGTCCGGATGCACGTCGGCGGATGTACCCGGAAGCCGCCGAGCGACTGTGCCGGTCCGCGCGAAACGAGGACCGGTCACATGAAGAAGCCGCGTGCCTACTTCTTGGCTGCGCTCTTGCGAGCCGGAGCCTTCTTGGCCGCCGTGGTCTTCTTGGCCGCCGTGGTCTTCTTGGCCGCCGTCGACTTCGCCGCAGTGGTCTTGGCCGGAGCCTTCTTTGCTGCGGTGGTGGTCTTCTTGGCCGGAGCCGACTTCGCCGCCGTGGTCTTCTTCGCCGCGGTGGTCTTCTTCGCCGGAGCCGACTTCGCCGCGGTGGTCTTCTTCGCCGCGGTGGTCTTCTTCGCCGGAGCCGACTTCGCCGCGGTGGTCTTCTTCGCCGCCGTCGACTTCGCCGCAGTGGTCTTGGCCGGAGCCTTCTTTGCTGCGGTCGTCGTCTTCTTCGCAGCGGTCTTCTTCGCCGCCTTCTTTGCGGCCGCAGTCTTCTTCGCGGCCGCGGCTGCACCACGCTTGACGGCCGGTCCCGACGCGGGCAGCTTCTGGGTGCCCGCGATGACTGCCTTGAACTGTGCACCCGGACGGAACGCCGGCACCGAGGTCGGCTTGACCTTGACCGTCTCACCGGTCCGCGGGTTGCGGGCAACGCGAGCGGCGCGACGCCGCTGCTCGAAAACGCCGAAACCTGTGATGGTGACGCTCTGTCCGGCGTGCACCGCGCGAACGATCGCGTCGACGATATGCTCCACAGCATCCGTCGCCGTACGCCTGTCCGCATTCAGTTTCTCGGTCAGAACGTCGATCAGCTCTGCCTTGTTCATTGGTTTCCTCCGCACATAACGGTCCACCGTCAGACCGACTCGAAGTCCACGGTAGCCCCGCAAACGGTCAAGAGTCTATGTGCCACGCCAATTCTCATGCAACTATGTCGGCGGGCCGGGGCCCCCGGGCCGGTCGGTGCCGGCCCGCCCGGGGCCGGCGGGGGCGGCCGCTC
>NZ_JAUZMZ010000148.1:0-11337 GCF_036327435.1 Rhodococcus chondri
GCGGGTGGCCGCGACCTCGTGTACCCGGAACATCCTCGCGCCCGCCGCTGCGGCCAATGCTGTCGCTGCCAAGGTGCCCTCCAACCGATCGGCGAGTTCTACCCCCAAAGTCTCGCCCACGAAGTCCTTGTTGCTCAGCGCCATCAGCACCGGCCACCCGGTTTTTACAAGAATGTCCACGTCCCGCAACAAGGCGAGCCCGTGATAGGTGTTCTTTCCGAAATCGTGGGTCGGGTCGATGAGTATCGAGTCGGTCGCGACGCCCACGCGGGCGGCGTTCTCGGCTGCGGCGACCACCTCGGCCGTCACCTCGGCGACGACGTCGGCGTACCGCACGCGGTGCGGTCGCGTGCGGGGAACAGCGCCCCCGGTATGCGAGCAGACGATCCCCGACCTCGTTTCGGCCGCGACTTCGACGAGCCGGGGGTCGGCGCCCGCCCACGTGTCGTTGATCAGGTCTGCGCCCTCGGCGACCGCACGGCGCGCCACCTCACTGCGCCACGTGTCCACGCTGATCAGTACATCCGGATACCGATCGCGGATCGCCGCCACGAACGGCACGACTCGGCGGGTCTCCTCGGCCGCGTCGACGACGTCGCCGGGCCCGGCCTTGACCCCACCGATGTCGACGAGATCCGCGCCTTCGGCGACCGCACGATCCACTGCGGCGAGAGCCGCGTCGTCCGAGAACGTCGCACCGCGGTCGTAGAACGAATCCGGGGTCCGGTTGACGATTGCCATCACCAGCGCGCGGTCCGTCGGGACCGCGCGTCCGCACAGTGTGGGCAGCACAGGGCCCGGGGGCTGCACGGTGTCGCCGCCCGTCCGGCGGAGGTGTTCGGAAACGTCGGGGGCGGAGCCGCTCATGGGCTCCATCCTGACACGCTCAGGCTTTCGGCAATTCACCACGCGTGACCGCGTCGACGTACCCGTCGAAGACGCGGCGGTAGCCTTCCGTGCGGCTCGCCAGGACGTACAGAGTGTCCGAGCCCACGTCCGTGTAGCCCTGCTTGCGCAGATCCACCTTGAGGCTCTTGAAGGTCGTGGTGTGCTCGAGTTCGTCCATCACCCGCACGAACAGGGGCACCGCGTACTCGGGCAGCGCCCTGTGCAGTTCCTCGGCAAGATGCGCACCGTCGAACTCCGCGCTCTCGTGCAGCGTCACGGCCGCCATTCCGGCACGACCGTCGGTGCCGGGGACCTCGACGCCGTAGACGACGGCCTCCGAGATCGCCGGGTGCGAGCCGATCGCACCCTCGACCTGGGTGGTGGCGACGTTCTCGCCCTTCCAGCGGAACGTGTCGCCGAGCCGGTCGACGAACGCCACGTGCATGTAGCCCTGAGAGCGGACGAGGTCGCCGGTGTCGAACCACACGTCGCCGTCGGAGAACGCGTCGCGGACGAGTTTCGCCTCGGTCGCTTCGGGATCGGTGTAGCCGTCGAACGGCGCCCGAGAGGTGATCTTTGCGAGCAGCAGGCCGATCTCACCCCGCTGCACACGGCGTAGGCGCCCGTCGTCGTGCCGGCGTGGCTGTCCGGTCTCGGGGTCGTAGTCGACCACCGCGTACGGCAGGGGACAGATCCCCGCCGTGCGCGGCTGGTTGAGAGCGTTGATGAACGCGATGTTGCATTCGCTCGCGCCGTAGAACTCGGCGACGCGGTCGATGCCGAACCGTTCGGTGAATTCGTCCCAGATCTCGGCGCGCAGTCCGTTGCCGACCATCACGCGGATGCCGTGGTCCCGGTCGTCGGGACGTTCCGGTTGATTGAGGAGGTACCGGCAGATCTCGCCGATGTAGATGAAGGCGGTCGCACCGTTGCGTTCCGCGTCGGACCAGAAGCCGGACGCGGAGAATTTCCGGCCGAGAGCCAGCGTCGCGCCCGCTCCGAGCACCGACGACAGTGCCACCGTCAGCGCGTTGTTGTGGTAGAGCGGCAGGCAACAGTACAGGGTGTCGTCACGGCGCAGCCGGACCCCGAGACTGCCGAGGCCGGACATGGATTTGAGCCACCGGAAATGCGACATGCGACTGGCCTTGGGCAGACCGGTAGTGCCCGAAGTGAAGATGAAATACGCCGTCTCGGTGGCCCGGAGTCGTTCGGTGACAGCGGGATTCGCGGAATCCGCCTGGGTGGCGAGCGTGTCGAGTTCGTCGATGCGCAGCACCGTCTCCGCTTGCGGCGGTCCGTCCAGCGAATCGATGGCCTCTTCGCACTCCTCGTCGACGACGAGTACCCGGCTGTCGAGCAGGGAAAGGCTGTGCGCGAGAACCTCGCCCCGCTGGTTGTGGTTGAGCATGCCGGCCGCCGCACCGAGCTTGACGGTGGCCAGCGCGAGGAGCAGTGCCTCCGGCCGGTTGGACATGAGAATGCCGACGACGTCGCCGACACCCACGCCCTGCGCCGTCAGCACCGCCGCATACCGGTTGACCTGTGCATTCGCGTCGCCGTAGCTGAGGGAGTCGCCCTCGAACCGCAGGAACGGACGGTCCGGTTGCTCTTCGGCGAGCCCCTGGAAGACCGAGCCGATGGTTTCGCGGGCCTGGGGCTTGCGGGTCATTCCGAGCGCGCCGCGCAGCAGGCTGGGGATGTCGGGCAACATCCTCGGCAGTTGCGTGGCCAGACCCAGCAGCGAGACGGTCGACCCGTGCTCGGTGGAGTCGGTACGTTCGGGCGAGTCGGGTGTATTCACAACAGAATCCTCACGGACGGCGTCGGCGGAGTGGTCGGTCGGGTGAATCGCACCGCGCGGAACCTACCGAAGAGCAGACAACGAGCCTGTGGACGGGTGATCCGGTCCTGGGCGCTGCGGTGCGCGACACCGGTCCAGCGCGTCCGCGATATCGTCGGTGACCTGCAGGCCGTCGAGCGCGCGACGAGCCACGAAGCCGGTGTCCACCATCGACTCGAGCCACGCGAGCAATCCCGCATAGTGCCCGCCGGGATCGAGAAGCACAACCGGTTTGTCGTGCATGCCGAGGTATCCCGCGGTCCATGTCTCGAACAACTCCTCCAGGGTGCCGATCCCACCGGGCAACGTGATGAAAGCGTCCGCTCTATCCTCCATGATGCGCTTACGTTCACGCATCGTGTCGGTAACGATCAACTCGTCCGCATCGACGTCCGCGACTTCGCGATGCACGAGCGCTTTGGGAATGACACCGACGGTGTGCGCGCCGGCCGCGCGCGCCGCGTCCGCGATCGCACCCATCATCGACACGTTGCCGCCGCCCGAGATCAACTGCCAACCTCGACGCCCGATTTCGGCTCCCACGTCCGCCGCAAGATCGAGGTAGGGCTGACCTACCGGGCCGGATGCGCAGTACACGCATACGGAGATCGGTCCATCCGGTTGCACACTCACCAGGGTGTCTCCTCGCCGTAGAGTTCGTCCTCGTCCTCGCCGCGATGCGCTTCGACGATGATCCGCACGGCGTCCTCGGCGCTGTCGGCCACCGTCAGCAGGTCGAAGTCCGCCGGAGAGATCTTGCCTTCGCGGACCATCGCGCTACGCAGCCAATCCAGTAGTCCCGACCAGTACTCGGACCCGTACAGCACGATCGGGAACCGGGTGATCTTGCCGGTCTGCACGAGAGTCATCGCCTCGAACAGTTCGTCGAGGGTGCCGAAACCACCCGGCATACAGACGAACGCCTGCGAATACTTCACGAACATCGTCTTGCGCGCGAAGAAGTACCGAAAGTTCAGTCCCAGATCGACCCATTCGTTGAGGGACTGCTCGAACGGCAACTCGATACCCAGTCCGATCGAGAAGCCGCCCGTCTCGCTGGCTCCGCGGTTCGCGGCTTCCATCGCACCCGGTCCACCACCGGTGATCACGGCGTAGCCCGCCTCGGCGAGCGCCGCACCGAGCGCCCGCGCATCCTCGTACTGCGGGTCGTCGAGCGGGGTGCGCGCCGACCCGAATACCGCCACCGCCCTGGGCACCTCGGCGAGGGCGCCGAATCCTTCGACGAACTCGCTCTGGATACGCAGCACTCGCCACGGGTCGGTGTGCACCCAATCGGTGGGGCCACGGCGATCCAGCAGGCGCTGATCCATCGTGGTGCTCTCGAGCGCACGTTCGCCGCGCAACTGCACAGGCCCGCGATGCACCACGTCGTCCCGGGAGCGTCGCCCGTCGTCACCGGCGTGCCGCTTCTCGGAGCCGGATCCGGAGTCGCTGATCATCCGATCACGCTATCGGGTGAGGTATGCGCGGAGCACCGCGGTCACGTCGGTGATCTGCCGGACCTCGACGTGTTCGTCCCGCTTGTGCGCGAGGTTCGGGTCGCCGGGACCGTAATTGACGGCGGGGATGCCGAGCGCCGCGAAACGCGAGACGTCGGTCCAGCCGTACTTGGCGCGGAAGTTGCCGCCGGCCGCGGCGACCAACGACGCCGCGGCCGGATTCGACAGGCCGGGCAACGCCCCCGGCGACATGTCGGTGAGTTCCATGGTGACGTCGAGGCCGTCGAAGACCTCTTTCACGTGTGCGAGTGCCGCATCGGGACTGCGGTCCGGCGCGAACCGGAAGTTCACATCGAGATCGGCCGCGTCGGGCACTACGTTGCCCGCGACCCCTCCGCCGATACGCACCGCCGACAGACCTTCCCGGTAGACGCATCCGTCGATGTCCACCGAGCGGGCTTCGTACCGCGCCAACCGGTCCAGGACGGGAGCGAGCTTGTGGATGGCGTTGTCGCCGAGCCATGAGCGCGCCGAGTGGGCGCGCACTCCCGATGCGGCGATCCGCACGCGCAATGTGCCCTGGCAGCCCGCTTCGATCTGCCCGGCCGTCGGCTCGCCGAGGATCGCCACGTCCGCGTCGAGCCAGTCGCGAAGTTCCGTCTCGATGCGTCCGAGTCCGTTGTAGTGCGCGGCGATCTCCTCGCAGTCGTAGAACACGAGTGTCAGATCGTGCGCGGGGTCGGAGATGGTTGCCGCGAGGTGCAGGAACACCGCGTCGCCGGACTTCATGTCCGCGGTGCCGCAGCCCCACAGCAGGTCGCCGTCACGGCGGGACGGCACGTTGTCCGCGATCGGCACCGTGTCCAGGTGTCCCGCGAGCATCACCCGGCTGCCCAGGCCCCGGTTGGTCCGAGCGAGCACGGCGTTGCCGCTGCGGATCACCTCGAACCCGTCGGTCTGCTCGCGCAGGGCGACCTCGACTGCGTCGGCGATCTGTGATTCGTCCTGGGAGACGCTCGGGATGTCGACCAGCGCGGCGGTCAGGTCGATCGGGTCGGAATGCAGGTTCAGGCGCGGTGCGGGCATACGCAAACGATACGGAACCGGGCGGTTTTCCCAGGATCCCCACGGAGTTTTTCACAGGGCCCACACAGGCTGCCGTGGCGCTCGCGTACTCTTCTCGACCGTGAGTGCACACGGAGCATCAGCAGTAGGCATCGCGAACATCGCGGCAGACGGTACCGTCCTCGACACCTGGTACCCGGCTCCCGAGCTGGGGGATTTCGCGGAAACCGGCACTTCGCGCCTGGGGGGTACCGACATCCCGTCGGATCTGGCTCTGCTCGCCGGCACCGATGAGGCCCGCGACGTGAACCAGGTGGTGGTTCGGACCACGGTGGCCGACCTGTCGAAGCCTCCGGTCGATGCGCACGACGCCTACCTGCGTCTGCACCTGCTGTCGCACCGCCTCGTGCAGCCGCACGGCCTGAACGTCGACGGCATCTTCGGTCTGCTCGCCAACGTGGTGTGGACCAACTACGGCCCGTGCGCCGTCGAAGGCTTCGAGACCGTCCGCTCACGGCTGCGTATTCGCGGCGTCGTGACCGTCTACGGCGTGGACAAGTTCCCGCGCATGGTCGACTACGTGGTGCCGTCGGGTGTGCGCATCGCCGACGCCGACCGGGTCCGTCTGGGCGCACATCTGGCCTCCGGCACCACCGTGATGCACGAGGGCTTCGTCAACTTCAACGCCGGCACGCTCGGCAATTCCATGGTCGAGGGGCGGATCTCCGCGGGTGTCGTCGTCGACGACGGTTCCGACGTGGGCGGTGGGGCCTCCATCATGGGAACCCTTTCCGGCGGCGGCAAGGAGGTCATCTCCATCGGCAAGCGCTGCCTGCTCGGCGCGAACGCCGGTGTCGGTATCTCGCTCGGCGACGACTGCATCGTCGAGGCGGGTCTGTACGTCACCGCCGGTACCAAGGTCACCGGACCCGACGGCACTGTCGTCAAGGCCAAGACCCTCAGCGGTGCCTCGAATCTGATGCTGCGCCGCAACTCGGTGAGCGGCGCCGTCGAGGTCGTGCCCAACAGGGGCAGCGGCGTCGAATTGAACGCTGCCCTGCACGCCAACGACTGACTGCGATTCCCACGTGAGCGACCCCGTGAACACCTCGGCCGACATCGACCATCTCGGTAGCGGCCTCAAGGTTCGTCATCTGACGATGATGGGACTCGGTTCGGCGATCGGGGCGGGGCTGTTCCTCGGCTCCGGCGTCGGTATCCGCGCGGCCGGTCCGGCGGTCATCGTGTCGTACCTGCTCGCCGGCATCATGATCATCTTCGTGATGCGGATGCTCGGCGAGATGGGCGCGGCGCTCCCCGTGAGCGGTTCGTTCTCGCACTACGCCCGCATGGGCATCGGCCGCTGGGCCGGATTCACGATGGGCTGGCTCTACTGGTTCATGTTGATCATGGTGCTCGGTGTCGAGATCACCGGCGCCTCCGCGATCGTCCAGTCCTGGCTGCCCGGCGTACCGCAATGGGTTGTCGCCCTGGTGTTCGTCAGCTTCTTCGCGGTGGTCAACCTGGCCCGGGTCGCGAACTTCGGTGAGTTCGAGTTCTGGTTCGCCGCACTCAAGGTCGCCGTCATCATCGGTTTCCTCGTCATCGGTGTGCTGCTGGTCTTCGGGCTCCTTCCCGGCACCGAGCCCGTGGGCACCACCCATCTCTTCGGCGACGGTGACGGCTTCGCGCCGAACGGGATCGCCGGGATCGCGGCAGGGCTGCTGGCCGTGGCCTTCGCGTTCGGCGGCATCGAGATCGTCACCATCGCCGCCGCCGAATCGAACGACCCCGAACGGTCCATCGCCACGGCCGTCCGCACGGTCGTCTGGCGCATCACCCTGTTCTATCTGGGCTCGATCGCGATCATGGTGCTCGTGCTTCCCTGGACCACCGCCGGTGGCGAGGATTCACCGTTCGTCGCGGTGCTCGACGTCGCCGGCATACCGTACGTCTCCGGATTCATGGAACTCGTGGTCGTGATCGCGCTGCTGTCCGCGTTCAACGCGAACGTGTACGGCACCTCCCGGATGGCGTATTCGCTGGCGCGCGGCGGCGACGGTCCCACATTCCTGAGCAGGCTCACACACCACGGGGTGCCCCGCAATGCCGTGCTGCTGTCGGTGTTCTTCGGTTTCGTCAGTGTTCTGCTGAACTGGGCTCTTCCCGACGCGATTCTGGGCATCCTGCTCAACGCGGTCGGCTCCGCACTGCTGGCCATCTGGATCTTCATCGTGGTGGCACATCTGCGACTGCGGCGCCGGTTCGAACGCGAGGGCAGCCTCAAGATCCGGATGTGGGCTTTCCCCTATCTGAGCTGGGTGACCCTGGCGATGCTGGTGGCCTTCATCGTCCTGATGCTCTCCGATACCGCTGCGCGCCTGCAGCTGGCATCGACCTTCGGTCTGTTCGTCCTGATCACCGCGATCGGTGTGGTGTGGCAGCGACGACACCGCGACGTCAGCGTCGCGTCCGATCCGCAAGCGCGTTGACGAACACCTCGACCAGATCGTCCGGATCGCTCGCGAGGTAGCTCGTGCCCCCGGTCGCGGCAGCGATCTCGGCCAGGGTTTCGGCGTCGGCGTCGTCGGAGATGCCGATGGGAACGATCACCACCGGGCGCGCCGGATCACGCTCAGCGGCAAGGGTGTCGAGCAGGTATTCCTTCGATATGCCGTTGGGATCGTCGTCCCGTCCGTCGGTCAGGAGCACCACGCTGTTGATCGACCGCGGATCGTAGGTGTCCTGCATTTTCCGGAACGCCGCGAGAGTCGTGTCGTACAGCGCGGTTCCGCTGCCCACGAGTTCGCTCGTCGCGTCCGACAGCGACATCAGGATCTCCCGCTGCGTGCGCCCGTCGACGACGGTGTCGAAGCGCCGGATCGGCACGACCTCGACATGGTCCCGGCTCGGTCCGCCCAGGTCTTCCGAGAACGCCCACAGCCCAGCGGCGACACTGTCGGGGAAGAGGCCGTTCGCGGCGACCGCCGCCTGTTCGATGAGGTCGACGCGGGTCTTTCCGTCGGTGCGCGCATGCATGGATTCCGACACGTCCAGCGCGAACAGGGTACGGACCGGCAGAGCCATCATCGTCCACGCTGCGAGAGCCTCCTGTGCGAGTTGCTCGTCCTGCAGGCTCAGCACAGGGATCGGGCCCACTCCCCGACCGTCGGGCAGCGGCTGGCCGGCGGGATCGCGAAACCCGTGCCTCGACAGGACCTCGCGCGCGTCGGCGGTGTGCAACACATCGGCGAGAGCCGTTCCTGCGACCGTGGCTCGTGCGTGACGTTCCGGATCCGGTGCGGTGGCCACCACCGAATAGTCCAGCAGCAGACTGCCGTTGTCGGGGACCGTCACGTCGAGATCCCGTTCCCTGGTGCGGATGTACGACTGCGCCTGCTGCTCGGTGGCGACTCCGAGACTCGCGCTCGACACGATCGCGTCGAGCATCGCCGGTCCGGTCGGGGGCTCGCCGCTACGCGCGCTCTCCTTCTGTGCGAGCGGTGCCATCACCGTCCGGACGGTGCCGACGGCGACAGGGTCGTCGGCCGTCTCGGCGAGCGCCGCCCTGATCGCGGCCGCGGCCGCACCTGTCCGCAGCGGATTGCCGGGATCGAGTCCGCGCAGGGCCAGCGCGGACCTCCAGTTCGGCACGAGCGGACCCCGACCGGGCGCGGCGACGAGCACCACCGGGGATGTGGCCACGGGCACCGAGATCGTCCGTACCGGACCTTTCGCGGTGGCCGCGGCCCGCGGCGCCCACCAGCCGCCCTCGGGGATCCACAGATCCGGTGCCTCGGTTCCCTTGCCGAGCCGCGCGGCGACGTCGCCCGGTTCGTCGGCGGTCACGGTGTAGCGGTAGCACCCGGTGTCGGCTCGTCCGAGCACCTCGGACAGAGCCGGTTCGAGTCCGGGCGCGACGGCGACGGTGTACTCGTCGGTCTCGGCGCACTCCTGCGAGTTCGTCGCGGCGAATGCGGCAACACCGACGGCGACGAGCGCTACGACCAATCCGGCGATTACGTACCGACCCTGCCCCGACCGTCGATGACCGCGTACTGCCTCACCGGATCCGCCCGTCATGCGACCCCTCCCCTGCGGCCTCGGCCGACATAACTATTGTGAACTACGCCACAGGGTATCGATTGGGAATCGAAATTGTTACGACTGGGTACGCATGGCGTTCCTGTCGGTTCCGAGTCCTTCCAGTCGGCGGGCGATCAACGCGGCCTGCAGCTGGCGCAGTCCCGACGGGCGTGTCGGATCGAACCCGGTGAGCTGGGAGACCCGCTTGAGGCGATAGTCGACGGTGTTGGCATGCACGTGCAGCGCACGCGCGGTGAGCTGCCTGCTCAGGTCGTTCGCGATGTGGGTTTCGAGGGTCTCGACGAGTTCGGGAGCGTCGTCCAGCGGCTCGAGCAACCGGGCGAGGTGACGGCGGGCGGGACCCGGCCTGGTCAGCTGGTATTCGAGGGCGAGATTCTGCATGCCGTACGCCCCCACGGGACGGCCGAGCTGACGCACCAGATCGAGCAGTTCGTGAGCCTGTTTCGCGGCGGCCGGTACCTCCGGCACGACAGCGTGGACGAGCGCGACCGTGACCGACACCCCCGCCACCGACTCGATCTTCGTGCGCAGATCCTCCACGGCCTCGGTGCTCACCGAGCCCGGAAGCAGAACCGTACCGCCCTCGGGGCCGAGAAGAGCCAGATGCCGCCCCTCGCAGAGTGATTCGAGCTCACCCTCGGCTCGACGCAGGGTACGGCGTGCCACCACCTCCGGGCGTACGTGCGGGTTCCTCTCGTCGGGATGACGTCCGAGGGCCAGAGCGAGCACCGTGTACCCGTCGGCCAGTTCCAGTCCCGACCGCCGCGCGACGGACTCGGCGTCCTGCCCGCTGAGCAACGCGGCCACCAGTTCCTGCGCGGCGACATCGCGCTCTCGGCGGATGGCTTCGAGCTCGGCGACGAAACCGGTGGTTGCGGCGACGGTGACGCGCTCGAGCAACGCCATCCACAGACGTGACGCGTCGGCAACCGACGCGACGTCGCCTTCCCGGGCCCGTTCCGCGACGAGTTCCCAGCCGAGCCGGATGCCCTCGTGATAGATGCGCAGCATGTACTCGAGCCGGAAGCCGGCGCGCGCCCACTGCGCGGCACTGCTGCGCAGGTCGGCCAGCTCGGCGTCCGAGGGCAGTTCACCCGCGTCGAGCAGGTGGATCGCGATGCGCAGGCATCGCACCGTCACCTCGGTGACGTCACCGCGCAGCGACTCTCCGGGCCTGAGCGAACAGGGCGCCACGTTCTCCGCGAAATGCGCCACGAGCCTGCGCGCTACCGCGGGCAGATCTCGCAGCGGCACCGATGCCGGCTTACCGTCCACCACGAACACGGGCAGATCGCCGGTCGGTCGATCGCTTCCTCGCACGGTCCCGGTTACCCGGATCTGATCCGTCACTGACATGCCTCGAACCCCCATCGAAGTCGTACCTTCACATAGCCTGCGGTAGACAATCCGCCTCGGAGTGTGACACACGCAACCCCTGCCACAGATTTTTCTGAAATTACAGGTAACAGGAAAAAAATCTACTCCCTACCCGTCCGGACTGTGGATCACCCCAAACGCTTCTTCTGCACCTTGCCCATGGCGTTGCGGGGAAGGGTATCGACCACTCTGACCTCCCGTGGACGCTTGTGCACCGACAACTGTTGTGCGACAAGGTCTATCAGTTCGTCTTCGACGATCTCGGGGCCGTCCGGGAACGGTACGACGAACGCGACGATACGCTGCCCGAGATCCTCGTCCGGCAGCCCGACGACCGCCACCTCCCGCACCGCGGGATGCCCGAGCAACACCGTCTCGATCTCGCCGGCGCCGACACGGAATCCGCCCGACTTGATCAGATCGGTGGACTCGCGGCCGACGATGCGATGGAAGCCGTCCGGGTCGATCACCGCCACATCGCCCGTGACGAACCATCCGTCTTCGGTCCACGCCGCCGCTGTCGCATCCGGGCGCCCCAGATAACCGTCGAACAGCATCGGGCCGCGCACCTGGAGGACACCGATGCTCGTGCCGTCG
>NZ_JAUZMZ010000149.1:0-11336 GCF_036327435.1 Rhodococcus chondri
GTCGAACGTGACCCGGTCGCCGGGGTCGTCGTCGTGCCGGCCTGGACATACCCGCACGGGCCCGCACCCGCGATGGAGCAGCTCGAACACATCCTGCGTCGCCGGGACGTGCCGTGAGTGCAGTGGTGCGGTGCCTCGCAGCGGCGTTGCTGACGGCGCCGGGTCCGGGCGCCGCATCCCGCATCCGCCGGCACGCCCCCACCTCGCGAACCGGCATGCGCCGGCACCACGTCGTCGTCGTTACTGTCGTGGCCGGTGTCGCGGGGGCGTTCGCGATCGGTGCCGGAGCTGCGTCGGCCGCGGCGGTCGTCGCCGCAACCACTTTGTGGCGGTCCCGCCGCCGTCGCCGCAACGCCCGGACGGATGCCGAGCGACGCCTGCTCCTGTCGGTCCTGGAAACCGTGATCGCCGCTCTGCGCGTGGGTGCCCATCCGGCCGACGCCTGCGACACCGCCGCGGACGAGACGAGCGGAGCCGCCTCCGACGCATTCCTGGTGGCTGCCGCCCGGTCGCGGCTCGGTGGATCCGCTGCCGACGGGATGCGCAGTGCCGCAACAACCTCGGACCGACACGGTATCGGCGCGAGCCTCGAGCGCATCGCGGACGCATGGACGGTGTCGGACCGCTACGGTCTCGCGCTCGCCGACCTGCTGTCCGCCGCGCGTTCGGATCTGGCGGCGCGGATGCGGATTCGTGCGCGTACGGACGCCGGACTGGCCGGCGCGCGGGCCACCGGTTCGGTCCTCGCGGGGCTACCGGCGCTCGGCGTGGGCCTCGGTCAACTGATGGGGGCCGCGCCGGTGGAGGTGCTGCTCGGTGACGGGCTGGGCGCCGCGCTGCTCGTCGCGGGCACCGTCCTGACGTGCGCAGGACTGCTGTGGACCGATCGGATCGCCGAGCGGGTGAGCTCGTGAGCGCGCTGGCCGCGGTATGTCTCGCTGCCGCGCTGCTGATGGCCCCGGGCCCCGGATATCGACGGATGTGGCGCCAGGGCGCGGCGCCGACGGAGTCGGCCGACGCTGCACCGGACCGGCCACCGGATCCGCACGCGATGCCGGCGAGCTTCGATCTGTTCGCCGCGTGCCTCCGCGCGGGAATGCCCGCCGCCACTGCTGCACGCGCGGTGGCGGAGTCGGCACCCCCGGCGCTCGCGACCGCGCTGCGCCGGGGCGCCGACCGACTGCAGCTCGGCGCCGATCCCGCGGACGCATGGACCGATTCGGATCACGACGAGGTCCTCGAGGATTTTGCGCGCGCCGCGCGGCGTTCGGCGAAATCCGGCGCGCCGCTGTCCGAAACAGTGTCGGAACTGGCCGTTCGCCTGCGGTCGGAGGCGGAGGATCGAGCATCCGCGGCCATCGAGAGGGCGGGCGTACTGGTCAGTGGCCCACTCGGATTGTGCTTCCTGCCCGCGTTCGTGTGTCTGGGGATCGTGCCCGTCGTGATGGGTCTCGCCCGGGACGTGCTGGGCGGGGGACTGTTGTGAAACGTCGACGTGGATGGTCTGCGTCGCAGATGAAGGAGAACTCATGTTGTCGAACGGAATTCGCGCCATCCGCAGCCGCATGACGGTCCTGGTGGCCGAGGACGACGGGATGTCCACCGCCGAATACGCCATCGGGACGATCGCGGCGGCCGCGTTCGGGGCTGTGCTCTACACGGTGGTGACCGGCGACAGTATCGTGTCGGCGCTGACCGGGATCGTCGAACGCGCGCTCAGCACCGCGGTGTGAGCGGGACGGGTCCGGGTGTCCGGCGTGTGGTGGCGGACGAGAGCGGGGGTGTCACCGTCGAAGCCGCCCTCGCACTCGCGACTCTCGTCTCGGTACTCGTGCTGTGTCTCGGTGCCGTGCTGAGTATTTCGCATCAGGTGCGATGCCAGGACGCCGCCCGCGAAGCGGCGCGACTGGTCGCGCGCGGCGACGACGCCCGTGCGGTCGAGGTGGCCGCGGCGATCGCGCCCGCGGAGGCGCGCATCGCGGTGCGGATGGAGGGCGATCTCGTCGTCGCGACGGTGACCGCGGACGGCCCCCTGTTGCCGATGGTGACATTGCGGGCCGAGGCCGTTGCGGCGCGGGAACCGGCGGAAGCGCGGTGACACGGGCGTTGACGGGTTCGGACGGGGAGCGGGGCAGCGCAAGCATCGTCGGATGTGCGGTCATGGCGGCGTTGATCGCGGTCACCGCCGCGATGCTGCACGCCGGTTCGGCCGTCACCGCACGACACCGCGCCCAGGCCGCCGCGGATCTGGCGGCCCTGGCGGTCGCGTCCGCGCTGGATCGGGGATCCGCGTCCGCGTGTGAGCGCGCCGATCCGATCGCGGCACGGATGCAGGTCCGGGTCCGTCGGTGCACGATCACCGACTGGGATGCCGTCGTCGAGGTTGTGGCACCCGTGCCGGTTCTCGGGGGCCGGGAGGCGACGGCGGTGGCACGTGCCGGCCCGGTGGAGTGAATCGCTACCGGCCCTCGGTGATCGCGTCGAGCACGGCGGTGAGCAGCGCGATCGCCCCGGGCTTGTCGAGGGGATCGTTACCGTTCCCGCATTTGGGGGAGTAGACGCAGGAGGGGCACCCGGCCGCACAGTCGCAGGCCGCCACGGCATCGCGGGTTGCCGTGAGCCACTGGAGGATACGGCTGTATCCGCGCTCGGCGAATCCGGCACCGCCGGGCTGTCCGTCGTAGACGAAGACGGTGGGCAGTCCGGTGTCACCGTGCAACGCGGTCGACACCCCGCCGATATCGCCACGGTCGCACGTCGCGACCAGGGGGAGCAGTCCGATCGCGGCGTGCTCGGCGGCGTGCAACGCGCCCGGCACGCGCTCCGCGGTCAGGCCGATCCGTTCGAGGAGTGCGGGGGTGACGGTGTACATCACAGCGCGGGTGGTCAGCGTCTGCGCGGGCATGTCGAGCTCGATCTGGTCGAGGACCTCCCCGGACGGCAGTCGCCGAAGGTAGGCGACCACCTGATGGGTGACCTCCACGTGCGCCGACCCGATCGTGACCTGTCCGTACGTGTGCTCTTCGGCGACGGAGACGACGGCGATGTCGGTGATCTCCCGGGCGACCGTGGACCATTCCGGATCCTCGGCATGGACCAGAGCGATGCCGTCGTCGTAGAGCAACTCGTCGACGACGAACACCTCGCCCTGATGCAGATGCACAGCACCGGGATGCACGGTCGCGGGGGCACGTCCGGCCTCCACGGTGCCGAGCATCCGTCCGGTGTCGTTCTCGACGATCGCGATCTGGTGGCCGATACCGCCACGGATATCGATGCCGGCGTGCGGTTGCGTACCCGGGGTGACGAACCAGCCGTGCGGACGCCGTCGGATCAGGCCCTGTGCCGCGAGGTCGGTGAGGACATCGCGCGCGGCGTAATCGTCGACCTCGGCGTCCGTCAGCGGTTTTTCCGATGCGGCGCAGAGAAGTTGCGGTCCGAGTACATACGGGTTCGACGGGTCCGTCACGGTGGCCTCGACCGGGGTGTCGAGCAGCGCGGCCGGATGGTGCACGAGATAGGTGTCGAGCGGGTCGTCGCGTGCGACGAGCACCACGAGCGCCCCCTGCCCGCGGCGCCCGGCTCGGCCGCCCTGCTGCCGGAACGACGCGACGGTGCCGGGGAATCCCGCGACGACGACGGCGTCGAGACCGGCGATGTCCACACCCAGTTCGAGAGCGTTGGTCGTCGCGACACCGAGTAGCCGGCCGTCGGAGAGGGCGGCTTCGAGATCGCGCCGGTCCTCGGCGAGATACCCGGCCCGGTACGCGGCAAGACGGTCTTCGAGCTCCGGTGCAGCTTCGGCGAGCAACCGCTTCGCGGTCATCGCGGTGAGTTCGGCGCCGTGCCGGGAGCGGACGAAGGTCAGGGTGCGGGCGCCCTCGACGACGAGGTCGGCCAGGAGTCGGGCGGCTTCGGTGCCCGCGGCACGTCGGACGGGTTCGCCGTGCTCGCCGGTGGTGTCGCGGAGCAGGGGCGGTTCCCACAGGGCGATGGTGCGCGGCCCCTGCGGGGAGCCGTCCTCGGTGATCTCGCGGCACGGCGCGCCGATGAGCCGGGAGGCGGCCGCGCCGGGTTCCGCGGTGGTTGCGGACGCGAGGACGAACACCGGGTCGGCGCCGTAGTGCGCCGCGATGCGACGCAGTCGCCGCAGGATCAGTGCGACGTGGGAGCCGAAGACTCCGCGATAGGAGTGGCATTCGTCGATCACCACGTAGCGCAGGCGACGCAGCAACCGGGCCCAGCGGGCATGTCCGGGCAGCAGCGCGAGGTGGAGCATGTCGGGGTTGGTGAAGATCCACCGCGAATGACGGCGCGCCCAGTGCCGGAGTTCGGTGGAGGTGTCGCCGTCGTATGCGCAGGGGCACACCGTGGATAGCTCGTCTTCGGCCGAGGTGAGCTCGGTGACCGCGCGTAGCTGATCGGCGCCGAGGGCTTTGGTCGGCGAGAGATACAGCGCGGTGGCCTGGGGGTCGGACGCGAGGGCGGTGAGGACGGGCAACTGATAGGCCAGGGACTTGCCCGACGCCGTTCCGGTGGACACGACGACGTGCTCGCCGCCCGCGGCGAGGTCGGCGGCACTCGACTGGTGGGTCCACGGCCGAGGCACGCCCTGCTCCTGCAGTGCGCGGACCACGCTGTCCGCGGCCCAGTCCGGCCACTCGGTGTGCCTGGCATGCCGCCCCGGCAGATCGACGGTGTGAGTGAGGGGATGTTCGTCGGCGGGTGTGCCGGCGAGGAGCCGGTCGAGGAGTTCGCGTCCGAAGCTCGCGGCCGGGGCGCTACCTGTGTCGAGTTGAGGCGGACTGGTCACACAGGGCTCCGGGTAATCGGTTTCGGAACGGGCTGCAGCGACGCCGCGTAACATCGCAGCAACACCTACCCGCCGGAAATGCTACCGGCGAGCGATCAAGATTGAATTTCTGGCACGTTTGTGCCTTTTCCTACTGTTGTGCGCGACCGGAACATGATTGACTGACCTCCGGTCGCAGCTTCTGTGTTCGGTGGCTTTGAAAAGGCACGCTCGCAGGATCGATTGGTTGCGAACGCGGTGCTTTAGCTCTTCCAGTGGGGGACTCGAGAAGTACAGCGGTCGGAACCGGGACCTGGCGGGCCGCGTACCCGGCGGCTCGTCGAATCCGGTGTTAGAAAGAGAAGGAAAAGCATGGCACAGGGCACTGTGAAGTGGTTCAACGCGGAGAAGGGCTTCGGCTTCATCGCTCCGGAGGACGGCTCCGCCGACGTATTCGTTCACTACTCCGAGATCCAGGGTTCCGGTTTCCGCACCCTCGAGGAGAACCAGCGAGTCGAGTTCGAGGTCGGACAGGGCACCAAGGGCCCGCAGGCCACCGGGGTGCGCGCCGTCTGATCTATCCGCTCCTTGCGAGCGCAGGTGACGGATCTCCTGATCCGGATCCCGAATTGTCCCCCGTCACCCTCGGTGATGGGGGACGATGCGTTTTCAGTACCGGCACCGCTTCGGTACCCGCACACCACAGGGGGATGTGAGTGAGCCAACTGTCGGTCTTCGGCGCCGACACAGCGCCACCTGCGGTGACCGACCTGGGCGGCCTGCTTGCCGCGCACGGCCAAGCGGTCACCGCAGCCGGTGGGGCGCGGATCTCGGTGGTCGTCGAGCCCTGTGGCGCGCCACCGCCATCGCCGTGCTGATCGAAGCTGCGGGCCTGCATCCGGAGATCACCGAAACCGACGAGGGACATCCCCTCGTGCGTACCGAAACTGCTCCTGAGCTGGTGTCACTCGCAGACCAGTGGACACGCGGCGCGGTGAAGGCCGTGCCGCCGGGATGGGTTCCCAGTGCCCGCGCCCAGCGGGCGTGGGTGCTGGCCGCAGGCCGGGTGGAAGTGGTCGGAGAGCGGTACATCCTGGGCTTGGATCCGCACGCACCCGACACCCACGCGGTGCTCGCGGAGGCCCTGATGCACGCGGGGATCGCCCCTACACTTATCGGTACCCGCGGCGCGGCGCCCGGCTTGCGGGTGTCCGGACGCAGACGTCTGACACGGCTTGCCGAGAACATCGGAGAGGCTCCCGACCAGCCCGAAGCACGCGCGTTGTGGCCGCATCCCGAAGGCGGAGAACCGCACATGTGACGAGCCGTTCCCCGCGGATGTGCAACCCTGTGTGTGGCCGCGTCGGGGGGACGGGTCGGTATACATGTCTTCGAGAAGCGCGGCATGTCGGCGAAGAGGGAAGGTGCGGGCGACACGGTGGCAGCACAGGACAAGAGCACATCGGGCACGCGTCGGCTCGTCATCGTCGAGTCTCCGACCAAGGCCAAGAAGATCGCTCCCTACCTGGGGCGGGACTACGTCGTCGAGGCGTCGGTCGGGCACATCCGGGACCTTCCGCGCGGTGCGGCCGACGTCCCCGCCAAGTACAAGGGTGAGTCGTGGGCACGACTCGGGGTCGATGTCGACCACGACTTCGAAGCGCTCTACGTGGTCAGCCCCGAGAAGAAGTCGAAGGTCTCGGAGCTCAAGAGCCTGCTCAAGGACGCCGACGAGCTGTATCTCGCGACCGACCCCGACCGTGAAGGGGAGGCCATCGCCTGGCATCTCCTGGAAACCCTCAAGCCCAAGGTGCCCGTGCGCCGGATGGTGTTCCACGAGATCACCGAATCCGCTATCCGCGCGGCCGCCGAAAACACCCGCGACCTGGACAACGATCTGGTCGATGCTCAGGAAACCCGCCGCATCCTCGACCGTCTCTACGGTTACGAGGTCAGCCCGGTGCTGTGGAAGAAAGTCATGCCGCGGCTCTCCGCCGGGCGCGTCCAGTCCGTCGCGACGCGCGTGATCGTGCGCCGCGAACGCGAACGCATGGCATTCAAGTCGGCCGAGTACTGGGATATCGCCGCCACCCTGGATGCCGGGGCGGACGCGAGCCCACGATCGTTCGGTGCTCGACTGGTCTCCGTCGACGGCTCTCGTGTCGCGTCCGGACGTGACTTCGGGCCCGACGGGAATCTGAAGTCCACCGGGGTCGTCGTCCTCGACGAGACCTACGCCCGACGGCTGGCCGAGGCGCTCGCGGGGACCGCGCTCACGGTGTCGTCGGCGGAGAGCAAGCCCTACACGCGTAAGCCCTATGCGCCGTTCATGACCTCGACTCTGCAGCAGGAGGCCGGCCGCAAACTGCGGTTCTCGTCCGAACGCACCATGCGCATCGCGCAGCGGCTGTACGAGAACGGCTACATCACATACATGCGTACCGACTCGACGACGCTCTCGGAGTCGGCCATCAACGCGGCGCGCTCGCAGGCAACTCAGCTGTACGGCGCCGAGTACGTGCATGCGACGCCGCGCCAGTACACCCGCAAGGTGAAGAACGCGCAGGAAGCGCACGAGGCGATCCGTCCCGCCGGTGACGTGTTCGCCACCCCCGGTGAGCTGCATGCGCGGCTCGGTGCCGACGAGTTCAAGCTCTACGAGCTGATCTGGCAGCGCACCGTCGCCTCTCAGATGGCGGATGTCCGCGGCACCACGCTGACCCTGCGCATCACCGGCGCGGCCGGCACCGGCGAAGAATGCACCTTCTCGTCGTCGGGCCGCACCATCACGTTCCCCGGTTTTCTCAAGGCTTACGTCGAAAGCGTCGACGAGGAGGCGGGCGGCCAGTCCGACGACGCGGAGTCGCGGCTACCCAATCTCAGCGAGGGCGCAGCGGTCACGGCGACGAAACTCGACCCGGACGGTCACTCGACCAACCCGCCCGCCAGATACACCGAGGCGAGCCTGATCAAGACGCTCGAAGAGCTCGGCATCGGCCGTCCTTCGACATACGCCTCGATCATCAAGACCATCCTCGATCGCGGTTACGTCTACAAACGTGGCAGTGCGCTCGTGCCGTCGTGGGTGGCGTTTGCGGTGATCGGCCTGCTGGAAGCACACTTCGCCCAGCTGGTGGACTACGACTTCACTGCCGGAATGGAAGACGACCTCGACGAGATCGCCGCCGGTCACGAACAGCGCACCGACTGGCTCTCTCGGTTCTACTTCGGCGGCGAGCACGGCGACGAGGAATCGGTCGCTCGCAAGGGCGGCCTGAAGAAGCTCGTGGGACAGAACCTCGAGGACATCGACGCACGTGAGATCAACTCGATCCGGCTTTTCGACGATGCCGAGGGGCGCGAGATCCACGTGCGTGTCGGCCGCTTCGGGCCGTACCTCGAGCGCATGGTCGTCAATCCCGACGATCCGGACGGTGAACTCGTCTCCCAGCGCGCCAATCTGCCCGACGATCTGCCGCCCGACGAATTGACGCTCGAGTACGCGGAGAAGCTGTTCTCGACCCCGCAAGAGGGTCGGGTACTGGGTGTCGACCCTGCCACCGGTCACGAGATCGTCGCCCGTGAGGGACGCTTCGGGCCGTACGTCACAGAACTGCTTCCCGAGCCGGAGCCCGAACCGGAGCCGGATGTCACTCCCGTCCCGGTCGACGAGGTCGACGCCTCCGGTGGTGGCACCAAGACGGCAACCAAGAAGGCGGCAGCCAAGAAAGAGCCGGCCAAGAAGGCCGCCAAGAAGGCCGCCGGCCCGAAACCTCGCACGGGGTCTCTGCTCAAGTCGATGGATCTGGCGACGGTGACCCTCGAGGACGCGTTGCGGTTGCTCTCCCTTCCGCGGGTCGTCGGCGTCGATCCCGAGACGGGCGACGAGATCACCGCGCAGAACGGCCGCTACGGCCCGTACCTGAAGAAGGGCTCGGACTCGCGTTCGCTCGCGGACGAAGAGCAGATGTTCACCGTCACGCTCGAGGAAGCGCTCAAGATCTACGCCGAGCCCAAGCGGCGCGGCAGGCAGGCAGCGGCGACACCACCGCTGAGGGAACTCGGTGTCGACCCGATCAGTGAAAAGCCGATGGTGATCAAGGACGGTCGCTTCGGTCCGTACGTCACCGATGGTGAAACCAACGCCAGCCTGCGCAAGGGCGACGAGGTCGACAGCATCACCGACGAGCGGGCTTCCGAACTTCTTGCGGACCGGCGCGCGCGTGGCCCTGCGAAGAAGACGGCCAAGAAGACCGCGAAGAAGGCACCGGCCAAGAAAACCGCCGCGAAGAAGACCGCGGCAAAGAAGGCGCCGGCCAAGAAGACCGCCGCGAAGAAGACGGCCGACTGATCCGTCGGTGGCTGTCGCTACGCTGAGCGCCATGCCGGGTGTCTTCGATCGTCTCGTCGGTCAGAGCGACGTAGAGGCAGACCTCGTCGCGGCCGCCACCGCGGCACGACGCGACGAGGCCGGGTCTGCGATGACCCATTCGTGGTTGTTCACAGGCCCGCCCGGGTCCGGCAGGTCGATCGCTGCGCTGTGTTTCGCGGCGGCGTTGCAGTGCACCGACGCCGGCACTCCGGGGTGCGGTCACTGCCACGCCTGCACCACCACCATGGCCGGCACCCACGGCGACGTTCGCCGCGTCGTTCCCGAAGGCCTCACTATCAGTGTCAAGGCGATGCGCGACATCGTGCAGGTCGCGTCCCGCCGTCCGAGCACCGGACGCTGGCAGGTGGTCGTGATCGAAGACGCTGACCGTCTCACCGAAGGCGCGGCCAACGCGCTGCTCAAGGTCGTCGAGGAACCACCCCAGCGCACGGTGTTCCTCCTGTGCGCTCCGTCCGTCGACCCCGAGGACATCTCGGTGACGCTGCGGTCGCGTTGCCGGCACATCGGACTCGTGACACCCCGCACCGACGCCATTGCGCAGGTTCTCCGCGAAGGCGACGGCATCGACGACGCGACTGCCACGTGGGCAGCGTCGGTTTGTGCCGGCCACGTCGGGCGCGCGCGGCGCCTCGCGACCGACCCGGTCGCGCGCGACAACCGCAAGCGTGCCCTCGATCTTGCCGGTGCAGTTCTCAGACCTGCCACGACCTACGCCGCGGCCGAAGAGCTGGGACGCAGTGCCGAGGCGGAGGCGAAAGAGATCAGCGCGGCACGCGACGAGCGTGAAACAGAAGAACTGCGGACCGCGCTCGGAGCCGGCGGCACAGGTAAGGGCGCGGCAGGGGCGCTCCGTGGATCGGCGGGCGTGCTCAAGGATCTCGAACGCGCCCAGAAGTCGAGAAAGACCCGCACCGAACGCGACATCATGGATCGGGCACTCATCGATCTGGCCGGGTTGTATCGCGACGCACTTGCTCGCACCTTCGGTGCGGCCACGACCCTCAACCATCCCGACATGGCCGATCGTGCCGCCGACCTCGCCGACCGCACCCGGCCGGAAGCGCTGCTCGACTGCATCGAAGCGATCCTCGAGTGCCGCGAGGCGCTCGCTCAGAACGTCAAACCGAAGTTCGCCCTGGCCGCCATGGCAGCCAGGTTGAGCGCGGCATTCCGGTGACCGAGCTCCCGGTTTGCGTCGGGCAGGGGGGTGTCCGCTAGACTTCGATCGCCGAATGGCACGCTGCCTTAGCTCAGTCGGTAGAGCATTTCACTCGTAATGAAAAGGTCGTCGGTTCGATTCCGACAGGCAGCTCAGCACGAAGGCCCCTCGCCCGTCCGGGCGGGGGGCCTTCGTCGTCCTTGCAAGTGCCGGCGTCGCCGGGATCATGGGACATATGGTGCTCGAACTCTTCTCTCTGATCCTGATCATCGGCGCACTGGTGGTTGTGCTGCCCATGGCGATCCGCATCCTCCGCAATCGTGACGACGATCGATGAGATATGAACGAACTTCCTCGACAACCTCGTGAGACGCGCCCATGCTCGATGTATGAGCGAGTCATTGAAGCAACGGGTTCGCGACAAGATCCTCCGTCAACGTGGAGAGGACGGCGGCCGTCCCATCGGAGATGCCGAGGGTGACGATCCGCGCTTGATGGACATCCGCGCCGACCTGGCTCTCCTGGACCAGGCGATCGAGGACGACGAGACGGTTCAGCGGCTCGCCGCGAAGTACTGGGTTCCGTGAATCAGCCGAGAAACGTGCGCTGACCTGGCGATTTGGTATTCCGGTGAGGGCTGGCGTAACTTATTCCAGGTCAGAGCGACACGGACACCGACCCAAACCGCAAGGTGTGGGACAACGAGGTTGGACGCAGGCGCCTGAATTTCACTGGTTCGAAACCTTCTGGTAAGGTTTTGCACCGCCCCTGGTTACAGAAACACCGCGGATTTGCGTCCGAGTGTGAATGAGACTAGGCTGGAACAGTTGCCCCGGAACGGTGCGGACTTCGGTTCGAACTCGATGGTGTGTGCGTGTTCTTTGAGAACTCAACAGTGTGCCGATGAATGTCAGTGCCAAATTTTTTTGGTGCGACCGTCGATTTTTTCGATGGTTGTGTGCTGGTCATCGCCTTCTTCCGTCGGTGGTGGC
>NZ_JAUZMZ010000014.1:0-48492 GCF_036327435.1 Rhodococcus chondri
CCGGGCAGTCGAACATCGCCCGGGCCTGCCGACGACTGGCCGCCAACCCTGACCACGCGGTCGACCTGGTCCTGAACGCATGAAACTGCAGGTCACAGCCCCGGAAGTCAACAACTACGGCACCCTGGGTACGACCCCATCCCAGCAAGATCAACTTACTGAGAAAACCTCATTGATCCGTGACGAGTAACTACGCCCCTGGAAGGGAGCGATTCCATGGCTGACTTTGTCCGGCTTGATCCACCAGTCATCGGTGAAATCGTTGCCATCTGCAACACCATGCTCGCCGAACTGGTTGCAGCGAGCGAGATCGGCGACAGACTCAGCCAGACCCACGGCTTCGGCGACTTCGAATCCGCCAAACAACTCGCTGCCGGCTACGCCCGGAAAGGCGCAGGCACCCCCGAGTCCGCACGTGAGCGGATCGATCAGTTCATCGAAAACCTCACAGCTCTCCGAGATGCCTTCTCCTCCGGCGGCGCCGACTTCCTCGATGCCAACTCCGAGTGGGCGCAACGACTCAACACAATGGGGACTGAGTCAGCCTTCTAAGCTCGCCGAATCGTTCTTTGCTGCCGTAATAACCGTGGTAAACAACGATTCAGCGCGGCAACGCGCCTGTGTTAGCCTGCTCTCCTAGCAGCGGATCGGGGGGTCGCGTGGGCAGGTGGAGACGTGTCGCGGGGAGCGTGGGACTCGTCGTCGGAATGACTTTTGCGACGGCGTGTGGGTCGGGAAGTGCAGCGACCGGACCTGACGAACCTGCAGAGGCGGCAACCTCGACGACGCGCACGCCGAGAGTGGTCGATGACTCGGGCCGTCCGCAGATCACTTTCGATCCGTGCCTCGACATCCCGGATGAACTTCTCATCGAGGCGGGGTACGACCCGAAGAGCGAGGAAGTCACCGACTATCCGATGGGTAGCTATACCTTCTTGAGCTGCCGCTACAGGGGCACACTCCACATTCCTGGAGTTCTTCGTCGCTACGGACTTAGCGTCCTGTCGGGCAATGTCAGCATTGAAGAAGAACTCGCAAAGAACGGTCATGTCGCAAGAGAGGCCAATATCGGAGGCCGACGAGCATTGGTCGAAATCGATCCGGACCTCCAAGACACATGCGCGTACGTACTTCAGACAAATTTCGGGATCGTCATACTCAGCAGGAGTTACAACGCTGACCATAACCGCCGGGTCCCTGAGGCGGAGTGGTGCGCAAACTTTGAGACGGCAGTTTCAATGATCGAGCCGCTCATCAAGGACTGACTCATCCTTACATATCCGGAAGGAAGAATGACCAGTGATCGAGTATAGCCGTCTTGAGCCCCACGTCATCGGTGAGATCACCGCCATCTGCAAGACGATGCTTGATGAGCTCGACATCGCAAGAGAAATAGCTCAAGATCTACGTAGGACTGAGGGATTCGGCGACTTCGAATCCGCCAAACAACTCGCTGCCGGCTACGCCCGGAAGGGCGCAGGGACCCCCGAGTCCGCACGTGAGCGGATCGATCAGTTCATCGAAAACCTCACAGCCCTGAGGGATGCCTTCGCCTCCGGCGGGCAGGCGTTCATCGACGCGAATTCCGACTGGGCACAGCGTCTCCGCGCGATGGAGGAGCAGAGTTTTCCACAGGCGTCCGCTCTATCCACAGATCCGGCGTCCGGATAGTTTTCGGAGCGGTGACACCGTAACCGTGCGGCAGGATCTCGCTCATGAGAGATCCGGTGGCGCTGACCAGAGAATCGCTCGCTGCAAAGGGAATATCCGAGCATCTGCTGCGTAAGGCGGTGCGGGATGGAAGCGTGGTGAAGATCGGTCGCGGGATGTACTTGCGTCGAACGGATTTCGAGGAACTCGGACCCGTCGGCCAACATCGAGTGCGGGCAAGGTGCATCGGCATGGCTCTTCCGGAAGGCGAAGCCATCAGCCATATTTCGGCTGCGACCCTGCATGGCCTCGATGTCTGGAGCACTCCGCTGCAACGCATCCACGTTTCCCGTCCACGCGACAGGGCCGGCCGCGTCACCTCCGAACTCCACACCCACACCACAGACCTCGACGACGACGTCGTACGGCATCAACGGGTGGCCGTCACTTCCATTGCCCGGACCGTCGTCGATTTGGCACGAACGCTGCCGCGACCACAGGCCGTTGTCGTCGGCGATTCCGCACTCCGCCTTGCCCCTGGTACGCAGGCTCGAATCCCCCAGGTTCTCGCTGCCTCGCGAAGCAAGCACGGAATCCTCAGCGCGAAGACCGTTCTCGCCTTCCTGGACGGTCGGAGTGAGAGCGTCGGCGAATCACTGTCGCGGGTACGGATGAGCGAGTACGGCCTACCCCTCCCTGATCTGCAACACGAGGTCGTCACTCTCGACGGCCGCCGCTACCGCGTCGACTTCTTCTGGGAGGAGTACGGGGTGGTCGGAGAGTTCGATGGTGCACTGAAGTACACGGAACGCCACCACCTCGTCGCCGAGAAGGATCGCGAGGATGCGATACGCGACCTCGGGCTCGAAGTCATCCGCTGGAACTGGACCGAGCTCGACCATTTCGAGGTCGTCGTGCACCGATTCGAACGCGCCGTCGAGCGGTATCGACGCAAACAACTGAAACCGGCTCGCTGAATCGTTCTTCACGCCCGTTACGACAGACGTGAAGAACCATTCAGCGCGTGATGAACTACCCGAAGGGATCGGGCAAGCTGTCGGCGACACCGCCATTCGTACTCCGCGCCTTTACAGGTGAGGCCCCGGCTTCCACAGCGCCCTCGTACCTCAGCTCACCTGCACGTCGTCTTCGGTGATGAGGAAACTCATCAGATCTGCGCCGACCGTCAGCGGTCCGTCGTAACTTTCGCGGGTCCGCTCGACGAGTGTCTCTTCCGAAATTCCGGGAACCCGACCCGGGATTCCGTTGACGATGTGGCTGTAGACGGCCATCTTCGGCTGGGTTTGCTCGAATATCTCGCCGGCCTGTTTGGGGTTGGTGTGGTGGGCGTAGACGCTCGGAAGCGCAGACGGATCTTCGAAGTCGGCTACCTCGTGGACGAGGACGTCAACGCCCTCGCCGTAGGTCAGGACGTTCTCGGTAGGGACTGTGTCGCCACTGATGAGGGCAGATCTGCCCGCGTAGTCGATCCGGTAGCCGACGGCAGGCTCGATGGCACCGGCCGGATCGTGCTGCACGGTGAACATGGTGACCTTGACACCGTCGCGGTCGAAAATCACTCCGTCGGCGGCGAATTCCCGGGCCACGATCTTCGTCGTCTCGCGGTCGACTTCCTTGTCGGCGACACGTACGTCTATGTCGCTGCGGAAAGTGTCGGCCAGACCCGCGCCGATGTGCTCGACGCCCACCGGTCCGTAGAGGTCGAAGGTTCCCTCCCTGCCACCCAGAGCGGGGATGAATCCGCTCAGCCACAGATCGGAAAGTCCGTTGATGTGGTCCGAGTGGAAATGCGTGAGGAACGTACCGTCGATTTGCCCCATCGGCACACCGGCCTGGGTTAAGCGGATCGACGCTCCTCGCCCGGCATCGAACACCAGATCTAGTCCGTTGGCCTGCACGAGGGTGGAATTGCCGAAGCGCTACGTGCTCGGTACGGGACTGCCCGTCCCGAGTAGCGTGACCCGCATTTCGTTTGCGGCAGGCGGTTCGGCGGCGGGATGTGTCGCGCCGGACTCGGTGTCCTGACCATGGGCGGCATTCGACGCGCACCCTGCGGTCGCGATACTCAATGCACTGATCAGGGCAACTGCTGCATTGCGCCCGGCGCGTGGTCGAGACAGCCGTCGGTTCATTTCCGCTCCACTCTTCGCCGGCGACCTCGTACGCATTGCGTACACAGTAAACACAAAGCGTACCGATTGTGACGGACGTCACCCTGCGAATCAAGCCGGATGCGAGTGCACCGGAGGCCCTATTGTCGCCCTCATGGCCGAATCCGACTTCCTCCAGACCACGCGACAGGGTTACGACGCCACCGCGACCGAGTACGCCGAACGCTTCCATCGGCACCTCGATGACAAGCCACTGGACCGGGCTGTTCTCATCGGATTCGGCGGTCTGGTCTCTGCCTCCGAAGAACACCCCGTCGTCGATGTCGGCGCTGGAACCGGTTGCGTCACGGAGATACTCAACGGCCTCGGTGTACCGACCTACGGCATCGACCTGTCGCCGGGGATGGTCGCCGAGGCACGCCGGATCAATCCCGCCCTTCGTTTCGAGGTGGGTTCGATGACGAGCCTGGACGTCGAGACAGGCACTGTCGCGGGTGTCGTGGCGTGGTACTCGACCATCCACATCCCGGACGATCACCTCGACGCGGTCTTCACAGAATTCGCCCGCGTTCTCGTCCCCGGCGGTCACCTACTGGTGGCCTTCCAGGTGGGCGACACTCCACGCCACCTGACCGACGCATTCGGCCACGCTGTGTCCCTCACCTTCCAGCGCAGACAGCCGGAGGAAGTTGCCGCCCGCCTCGAACGCGCCGGCTTCACGATGCGGGCCAGGATCCTGCGTGAGCGGGACGACGACGGATTCGAATCGACACCGCAGGCATTTCTGATCGCGAGCGCGGCAGGAACTCGCGGCGACTGACAACACCGTCACCCCTGGTCACGCGGATCTTCTCGACTTCACTCGTGGAACATTTGCGACTAGGATGGATCCTTACCCGAAGATCCGTTTCGAAGGGAGCACTCCAACGTCTACGCCTGCTCAGCCCTCAGCTTTTCTCGACCCCGTGACGCCGTCCGCCGGGGTCGCGTCAATTCTCACCCCGGTACGGGACCAACCGCAGCACGTGGTCTGGGACGAAGATCGATTCGCCCTTCCCATCACCACGACCACGCCGCACAAGGCGATGGTCGAGGATTTGCTGTTCGTTCGCCGCGTCCTGGATGCCGCGGGCATTTCCTACGTACTCGTCCGCGACGACGACGGCCGCCCGGTTCTCGCTGTGGACTGGAGCGACCGTAAGTCACTGCAGTCGAGCCTGGCGTCCGCGTGCGCGGAACAGCCGTTCTATTCGAAGACCGTCGGCGCCAAAGGTGTTCGCCCCGTTCTTGTCGCGGACGGACGGCTGTCACGCGTGAGCAAGGCACGCGCGTTCCGGCTGTATCGCCCGCGTGTGGAACCGGCGACCGGCCTACGGTACGGCGCGTCGAACGGTATCGGAATCGAGTTGTGGCGCCGGCGTGGCAACCAGATGGTCCTTCCCGGAGTCAACGCGCTGACGCGCACGACCGTGCCGAGCGACGAGCTCGAGTTCACCACCGTCGAAATGTACGGGCGCAGCTGGCCGAGCATCGAGGGCATGTTCGATGTGCATCCGTCGGATGTACCGTTCGAGATCGATTTGATCTTCTCCTGGGTGGACGGTTCGTCGAAGGCGTTTCAGGCCAAACGGGCCAAGCTGATGCAGACGTACGTAGTGGGCGAGGGTGACGATTCCGCCGCACGCTACCGGCAGATCAACGAACTCAAGTACGCACTCCGATCCGTACACATGTATGCCCCGTGGGTACGGCGAATCTTCGTCGCGACCGACTCGGATCGACCCGAGTGGCTTGCCGACGACGACCGTGTCACGTTCGTCCGAAGCGAGGAGTTCTTCACCGATCGATCGGTGCTGCCGACCCACAATTCGCAGGCGGTCGAAGCGCAACTGCATCACATTCCGGGACTGTCGGAGCACTTCATCTATTCCAACGACGACATGTTCTTCGGTCGCGCAGTGAGCCCACTGGTGTTCTTCTCCCCCGCCGGGATCAGCAAGTTCATCGAGGCCGACACGCGTATCGGGCTCGGCCGAAACCACACCGAACGCAGTGGGTTCGAGAACTCGGCCCGCGTCAATCGGCAGTTGCTGAGGGAACGTTTCGGGGTGACGATCACTCGTCATCTAGAACATGCGCCGGCGCCGCTGCGCAAGAGCATCGTCTCGGAGATGGAGCGGGAGTTCGCCGACGAGTTCGCCGCGACCGCAGGAAGTCCGTTCCGTGCGGTCGACAACATCTCGGTGACGAACTCCTTCTACCACTACTACGCGTTGCTGACCGGACGCGCCGTGCCGCAGACGTCGGCTCGCGTGAAGTACGTCGACACCACGGCGAGGTCGGGTCTGCGGGAACTCGACACCCTGCTGGCGAAGCGGAAGATGGACTTCTTCTGCCTCAACGACGGCAGCAATCCCGAGGTCGACCTCGAACTGCGCACCGCGAAGGTGACGCAGTTCCTGGAGCGGTACTACCCGATTCCTGCTCCGTGGGAGACCGACTTCCCCGGCTGATCCGCCCGATCAGACGCTGAGCGCGAGGTCCGGGTTCTCCGGGATCCGGACCCCCGCGTCTGCGAGGCGCTGCACGGTTTCTTCCGCGGTGACGTGCCGGCCGGCGGTGGCATAGCTGCCGGTGGGCACCACCGAATGCACGATCGTGTCGGGATAGACGTGCACGAGGTTGAACCCCTGGGCACCGTCGCGGCCGCGCTGTGCGCCGATCGAAACGTTGAGGTCCTGGGTGTAGCAGGTGGACGACGCCACCGACACCGGAATCCCCGCGAACGTCGCGGTGGTCGAGTAGTGCAGGTGCCCGGCGAGGACCGCGCGGACGTCGGATCCGCGCAGAACGTCGGCGAGCCCGCGCTGATCTCGGAGCTCGACGAGCACCGCGAGGTCGAAGACGCACGGCACGGGCGGATGGTGCAGCGCCAGAACCGTTCCGAAGGGTGCGGGAACCTGGAGTTCGGCGGCGAGCCAGTCGAGTTGCTCGGGCGCGATTTCACCGTGGTGGAACCCGGGAACGGAACTGTCGAGGGTGATGATGCGGAGCCCGTTCACGTCGTAGACGTGGTCGACCGGCGCAGCGTCAGGAGCTTGATCGAGGAGATGCTCCCTGAATGCGCCGCGGTCGTCGTGGTTGCCCATCGCCCAGATGAGCTGGGAACCGAGTTCCTGCGCGATGGGTTCGACGATCGCGCGCAGCTTGATGTACGCATCGGCCTGGCCCCGGTCGGCGAGGTCGCCGGTGAAGATCACGGCATCGGGCCGGACGCCGGATGCGCGGACATCCTCGACGACCTGCCGGATGTGCGCATCGCTGTCGACCGTGCCGTAGAGCAACTCGTCCCCACCGACGAGGTGGGTGTCGCTGATGTGCAGGAGAGTGTGCGACGGTTTGGGATATTCGGCTTCTCGGTTGGTTCCGGCGAAGCTGCCCATGATCTCTCGCTTCCGTTCGGCGACGCGCTGGGGATACCGTCATTCTCGACGGTAGCCACCTCTGTTCTACGTCTCCAGCACGTCTACGCGGATACCTTCGGGAAACCGGTATGCAAACTCGCGGTGACCTGCGAGAACGCGAAGTGGAATAAATCGTGTGTTCCGACTCACAGCGTGTCGTATCCGGCGAGCCGAGGCAGCGTACAGCGTGTCGGTATCGTTCGATCTAATCTGCGAACGTTCGCATCCATATCGAGAAAGGCCTGCCGTGTACGTCATCACCAACCGCATCGAGGTTCCCTCCGACACCGCCGAGGCGTTCGAGAAGGTCTTCGTCGACAGCATGCGCACGACTCTCGACGGGGTGCCGGGCCTGAACCGGACCGCGCTGCTCCGCCCGGAGGCCGACGGCCTGCCGTACCTGTCCACGATGGAGTTCGACAGCAAGGACGATTTCCTCGCCTGGCTGCGGTCCGATTCCTTCAAGGCCGCGCACTCGGACGATCAGGCGCCGGGCATGCAGGCTCCGTCGGCCGTCGAGCAGCACACCATGATCGAGGACATCGTCTTCGAGAAGTAGCCGCACACATGCCGGTGCACCAGAGATCTCTGGTGGGCACCGGCATGTCCGGTTCGGAAGCTCTACACCGCGACCGGCTGCCGCTCGGCCACCACGGAGACCACGGGCGGCTCCGGCTGCGGCGCTCGGGTAACCAGCGCGACCGTCACGTAGGCGGCGAGCGAAACGATCGCGGCGAGGAATGTGGTCCAACCGTCGACTTCGGCGGTGACCAGAGTGTTCGGGATGTACAGCAAGGTGTTGTCGACGCCGTAGATCGTCGGAGTGAGCACGAAGAACCCAATGCGCACGGCGATGCCGCCCACGGCGGCTGCTGCCACGGCGCGTCCGTCCCCGCGCTTCCAGAACAGTCCGAGAATGAACGGCACCACCAGCGAGGCGAGTAGCAGGTCGAAGGTGAGGGTGAGCAGGATGCCGGTTTGCGGCACCCGAAGTGCCACGATCGCGCCGAACGCGGCCATGGGGAGCATCAGGAGCCGGGTGACCTTCATGACGTCCGGCGACATTCCGGCGTGTTCACCGCCGACGCGGAACAGGTTGCGCACCAGCACCGTTGCGGTGGAGAGCAGCACACCGCTGATGGTGGTGAGCGACGCCATGACCAATCCGGACAGCACGAGAATCGACAGCCATTGCGGGGTGTACTCGCCGAGCAGCACGTACAGGATCGGGCCGTCGACCGCGCGGTCGCCGACGATGGTGACTGCGGCCAGCGCTACGAACGACAGCGGGACGCACAGCACGAGGATGCCGGTCGCGGCGGAGAAGCAGGCGCGCTGCGCGGCGTGCGGGCTCTTCGCCGAGAACACGCGCTGCATGAGATCGATGGCGACGATGTTGCCCAGACCGAGCGCGATCAGCGTGGCCCAGTTGATCGCGGCGCCTTGCGCCGGGTCGGTGAGCTGACCGAAGCCGCCGATGCCGAGCCCGTCGGGGGCGGAGAAACCGGGTCCGAATGCCACCCACACCAGGAGCGAGATGATGCCGACGGCCATCACGGCGAACTGGACCATCCCGGTGTAGACGCTGGCGAACATGCCCCCGGCCATTGTGTAGGCCAGCACGAACGGGATGAGAACGAGCACTGCGACTGTGTAGTCGAGGCCGATGAAGTATTCGAGCAGGTAGCCGAGTGCGACGAGGTTGCCGGCGAGCAGGATGCCGAAGCTGCCGACGGTGAGGACCGCGGCGGTGATCTCGGTACCGCGGCCGAACCGCTGCGCGAAGTACTCCGGCAGCGTGACGACCCCGGTGGCCCGCAGCTTCTTCGCGAAGAACAGGCCGATGAGCAGAACACTGAGCGCGACACCGAGCGGCATCGCCGCCCCGGCCCAGAACCCGAATCCGGCGGCGAGGTCGGCGCTGCCGAGGGTGGCGTTGGAATCGATGACCTGCGACATGAGCAGGACCGCGAGGATCGGCGCCCCGAGGGAACGCCCGGCCAGCAGGAAGTTTCCCGCTTCGCCCCGGACCTTACGGGTGGAATAGAAACCGGCGCCGACGAGGACGGCGAGGCAGACAGCTACACCGGTGATGATCATGGCAACTCCAGTTGAGTGGATCAGACGACGGGAGCGCTGCATTGGGCTTCGCGTCCGAGCGATCGGGGAGGACGAGCATTGTCGGGAAGAGGGTCGCGGCGCGTCATGCGCCGCCGGCCTCCCACCGCCCTCGCTCCTGGGCGAAGGCCACGGATTGGACGGCCCGGAACGCGTCGATGGATTCGGTGTTGCGCGAGAGGAACTTACGGTGTTCCGCGAGCGAGAAGGTGCTCTCGGTGATGTCCACTCCACCGCCGCGACCGGCGGCGAGGTCGGCGCGCAGGTCGAGCAGTTCTTCGGGGTCGACCGGGTACCATGAGATCCGATCGAAAAACCTTAGCAGCCATGGGGTTCCGTTCTCGAACGGTCCCGCCGACTGGGAGTGCCGGTGATTCCACACCTGGGTGGTGCGTCCGACGAATTGATACCCGCCCGGGCCTTCCATCCCGTAGATGCACAGGTACGCGCCGCCGATGCCGACGGCGTTCTCCGGGGTCCACGTGCGGGCCGGGTTGTACTTGGTGGTGACGAGCCGGTGCCGCGGGTCGAGCGGGGTGGCCACCGGCGCACCGAGGTACACGTCACCGAGACCGAGCACCATGTACTCGGCGGCGAAGACGGTGTCGAACACATCAGCGACGGTGTCCAGGCCGTTCATCCGCCGGATGAATTCGATGTTCCACGGGCACCACGGGGCGTCGGAGCGCACGCCGTGCATGTAGCGCTGGATCGCTTCGCGGGTGGCGGGGTCGTCCCACGACAGGGGCAGTCGCACCTCGCGGCTGGCGACCTCGAGTTCGTCGCTGTCGCCGATGGTGTCTTCGACCTCGGCGAGCAGGCCGAGCAGCGTCGGGACGGACAGCACGTCGGGGTCGACTTTGACCTGCAGTGACCGGATACCGGGGGTGAGTTCGAGGAGTCCGCGGGGCCGGTCGGTGTCGAGCCGCTGGTGCAGCGCGTGCACCCGTGCGCGCAGCGCCAGGTCGAGGGTCATGTCGCCGTATTCGACGAGGACGTTGTCGTCGCCGCTGCGGCGGTAGGTGACCGGCGTGTGGCCGTCGCGGCGGGCGATCACCCCGTCGTCGCCGTCTCCGCCCGCGGAATTGACCAGCGACAGTCCGGCGCGGCGCGCGACACCGAGTTCGCGACGCGATGCGGCCTGTCCACCGCGGACGGGCACGAACCGCACGGTGTTGCCCGGCGCGAGCTGGCCGAGCTTCCAGCGGTCGGCGGCGGCCACGGTCACCGGGCACACGAAGCCGCCGAGGCTCGGGCCGTCGGGTCCGAGCAGGATCGGGGTGTCGCCGGTGAAGTCGAGTGCGCCCACCGAGTACGCGTTGTCGTGGATGTTGGACGGGTGCAGGCCGGCTTCGCCACCGTCGGCGCGGGCCCACTGCGGTTTGGGTCCGATCAGGCGCACGCCGGTGCGGTCGGAGTTGAAATGCACCTCGTAGTCGGTGGCGTACAGGGTGTCGATGTCGGTGCGGGTGAAGAACTCCGGCGCGCCGTGGGGTCCCTCGGTGACCGCGATTTCCCAGCGGGTACCCAATGCCGGAACATGTTCGGCGGGAACAGGTGTCGGGGTGCGGGTGCCGAGATCACCGACGACGAGCACGTCGCTCTCACGCAGGGTGCGTCCCTCGTGACCACCGAAGGTGCCCAGTGTGAACGTGGAGGCACTGCCGAGGAATTCGGGGATGTCGAGGCCACCGCGGACGAGCACGTAGGCGCGCAGACCCGGTCCGGCTACGGTGCCGATATCGAGCAGGCCACCGGCGGGCACCGTCACCGGCCGCCACTGCGGCACCACCACACCGTCGACCCGCACGGAGACCGGTGCGCCCGTCACACACACCTCCGCGCTGTCGGTGAAGCGCAATGCGGGACCGGCCATCGTGGTTTCGAGCCCGGGGGTGCCTTCGTCGTTGCCGAGTGCGACGTTGCCCAGGCGGAACGAGAGGTCGTCCATCGGCCCGGACGGCGGCACTCCGATCTGCCAGTATCCGACGCGCCCGGGATAGTCCTGGACGGTGGTGAGCATTCCGGGTCGCTCGACGGTGATCTTCGTGGTCATGGGTGTCTCACCGCTCCTCGGGGCGTGTGACGATCATCCGCACCGGGGTGGGATCGAAACCGTTGCACGGGTTGTTGATCTGCGGGCAGTTCGAGACGAGCACGAGTACGTCGCGGTCGGCCCGGATCGCGAGTCGCTTGCCGGGGGCGGACAGACCGTCGACGATGCCGAGCGTGCCGTCCGCCTCGACGGGAACGTTCATGAAGAAGTTGATGTTGGACACCAGATCTCGTTTGCCGAGTCCCCACTGGGCGCCTTCGATGAGGAAGTTCTCGACGCAGGCGTGCTGATGCCTGGTGTGGTGGCCGTAGCGCAGCGTGTTCGATTCCTGCGAGCAGGCACCGCCGACGGTGTCATGGCTGCCGACTTCGTCGCCGACGAGGGTCATCAGCGGCGCACCGTCGGCGTCGCGCAGTACCGACCCGGTGGTGAGGAACAGGTTGGCCTGGGCGGTGATCGTCGCGGCGGCGCTGTAGCGCGAGGAGTGGTCGTGTGCGTCGTAGATCAGGGTGTCGACGGCCTGGTTGCCGTGCAGGTCGACGATGGTGAGCACGTCACCGGCGGCGACGATCGCCGACCACGGTCCGCGCGGAGCGGCGATCTCGTCGCGCACGACGGCGCCGGGAACGAGCGCCGGGGCATCGAGGGTGGCGGTCATGTCAGTTCTCCGTTCCGGAAGAGGCGGCAGCCCAGGCGTCTTCGGTGTTGAGCACGGCCCGGTGATATTCGGGGTCGGTGTTCGGCAGGGCGTCGAGGTCGGCGGGTGCCTGCCACGCGAGGATCTCGACCGTGGAGGTCGCGAACTCGGGATCCGGGTCGAGGGGATGCGCGGTATTCGCGACCAGCACGATGACCGGCAGGTGGAAGAGCAGTTCGACGAACGTGTCGGGACCGGCGGTGCCCGTGCTGGTGAGGGTGCCGTCGTCTGCGACACGCACGCCGTGGAAGAAGGACAGCGACGGCGGCAGGTCGCGCGGCATCAGATCGTGTTTGGCGGCGGCGACGGTGAACAGTTCCCGTCCTGCCGGAGAGTGCGAGTGCAGTTCCCCGGCACCGTACTTCGCGGTGTTCCCCGCGCAATGGGTCGTGCCGCAGAGGGCGTCGTGCTTCCCGGACGTATCGGCGACGACGGTAGCGAGGACGCGTCCCTGATCCGACAAGAGTGGGTGTCCGACCCCGAGGTAGGCCTGCCAGGGAACCTTCACCGTATCGGCCACATTGAGTCGCTCGTGTGGTGCGTCGGCCCGGAAGACCAGCAGGTGGGCACACGCGGCGCCGTGCAGGTCGCGGAGACGCAGCCGGGTGCCGCGGGCCAGGGCCTTGCTGGTGTAGCGGCCACCGGGCACGGTTTCGGCCAAGGTCATCGACGCGGCGCGGCCGCCTGGCGGGGTGGGCCACGCGGTGGCAGGCACGATCGGCATGGAGTCTGTGACGGTGCCGGCCTGGGCCCTGGCATGCGCGCGGGCGGCGTGCGTGGTGGCGGTCGCGAGAATCTCGGTCATGGCGCTCCGGTTCGTGACGGGCGGGAAACTGTCGAGTGACAGTTTTCAGACCGCGCATCTTCTCCGGATGACCCCGGAGTAACGACTCCGTGACCGATGTTTCGAGCGGATGACCAGACCCTCACGCACCGAACCGGGAGGGCGACAAGCATTGTCGCTGTGCGATGGTGAAGAGGTGACCCAAGCCGGACCCGGCCGCCCCCGTCTGCGCGAACCGCGCCGCCCGGGCGCAACCGCACGCGCCGAAATCCTCGATGCCGCGGCAGAGCTGTTCACCACGCGCGGATTTGCGCCGACGTCCACGCGGCTGATCGCCGATGCCGTCGGCGTCCGTCAGGCCTCGCTCTACAACCACTTCACGACGAAGAGCGACATCCTCGTGGCGCTGCTCGAAGACACGGTGGATCCGACGCTGGAGTTCGTCGACACCCTCGACGACGCCACACCCCCGACCGTGCGGTTGTGCGCGCTCGCGTGGTTCGACGCCGCACAGTTGTGCGCCGGTCGCTGGAATCTCGGAGCGCTCTACACCCTGCCCGAGCTACGCGAGGATCGCTTCGCGCCGTTCCGCAACGCACGCGAGCAGCTGGCTCGGCGCTATCGCGCGCTGGCGGTGGAGGTGCTGGGCACCGACGATCCGCGCGCCGGCCTGCCGTTCCGGCTCGTGGAGTCGGTCATCGGGATCCGCGCCGACGACGAAGACCTCGACCCGCACCTTCCCGAGGTGCTGGCAATCGCGGCGCTACGAGTGCTCGGCCGGACGACCGACATCGACATTCTCGATCGGGCCCACGCTCTCGTCGTGGGCGCTCCCGGTGAGGCGTCGGAAATCCGTCCCCGGTGCCCGTAGAGAGTTCCAGGACACCGGGGTGCGGATAGTAAGGGATCGGGTCAGCGGCCCTTGTCTCAGCGGCCCGTATCCGTCTCGTCGGCCGGGGTGCGGTCGGCGCCCTCGAGCACGTTCACCTCACGCTTGTCGCTACCCCAGCCGACATGGGCCTCGGCGCGCATCGTGTCGACCATATCCGGGTAGTGAAGCTCGAACGCCGGACGCTCGGACCGGATCCGCGGCAACTCGTAGAAGTTGTGCCGCGGCGGCGGGCACGTGGTGGCCCACTCGAGCGAGTTGCCGTAACCCCACGGGTCGTCGACCGTGACGACCTGGCCGAACCGGTAGCTCTTGAAGACGTTCCACAGGAACGGCAGCGTCGACGCACCGACGACGAACGCGCCGATCGTCGAGATCGTGTTCAGGGTGGTGAAGCCGTCCGACGGCAGGTAGTCGGCGTAGCGACGGGGCATGCCCTCGTTACCGAGCCAGTGCTGCACCAGGAACGTGGTGTGGAAACCGGTGAAGGTGAGCCAGAAGTGCCACCTGCCGAGCCGCTCGTCCAACATCCGGCCCGTCATCTTCGGGAACCAGAAGTAGATGCCCGCGTAGGTGGCGAACACGATGGTGCCGAACAGCACGTAGTGGAAGTGCGCGACGACGAAGTAGGTGTCGTGCACGTGGAAGTCCAGCGGCGGGCTCGCGAGGATGACGCCGGTCAGGCCGCCGAAGAGGAACGTGATGATGAAGCCGACGGCAAACAGCATCGGCGTCTCGAACGTCAACTGCCCGCGCCACATGGTGCCGATCCAGTTGAAGAACTTCACGCCGGTGGGTACCGCGATCAGGAAGGTCATGAAGGAGAAGTACGGCAGCAGCACCGCGCCGGTGGCGTACATGTGGTGGGCCCACACGGCCATGGAGAGGGCGCCGATGGCGATCGTGGCGTACACGAGGCCGCTGTAGCCGAAGATCGGCTTGCGGCTGAAGACCGGGAAGATCTCCGAGACGATGCCGAAGAACGGCAGCGCGATGACGTACACCTCGGGGTGACCGAAGAACCAGAACAGGTGCTGGTAGAGCAACACTCCACCGGTGGCCGGGTCGTAGATGTTCCCCTGCAGAACGCGGTCGACCAGGGCGCCCATGAACGCTGCGGCGAGCAGCGGGAAGATCAGCAGTACCAGGATCATCGTGATGAAGATGTTCCAGGTGAAGATCGGCATCCGGAACATCGTCATGCCGGGGGCACGCAGGCACACCACGGTGGTGATCATGTTGACGCCGCCGAGAATGGTGCCGAGGCCCATGACCACCAGGCCGCCGAACCACAGGTTTCCGCCGATGCCGGGACTGTGGATGTCGTCCGCGAGCGGCATGTACGAGGTCCAGCCGAAGTCGGGAGCACCGCCGGGAGTGACCAGGCTGAAGATCACGACGAGTGCGCCGAACAGGAACAGCCAGTAACTGAACGCGTTCAGACGCGGGAAGGCGACGTCGGGCGCGCCGATCTGCAACGGCAGGATGTAGTTCGCGAAACCGAACACCACGGGCGTGGCATACATCAGCAGCATGGCGCCGCCGTGCATGGTGAACAGCTGGTTGTACTGCTCGTTCGACAGGAACTGCAGGCCCGGGACCGCGAGTTCGGTACGAATCAGCAGCGCCATCAGCCCGGCCACCAGGAAGAAGGTGAAGGAGGTGACAATGTACATGATCCCGAGAGTCTTGGGATCGGTAGTGGTGAGCAGCCGGTAGAGCACCGACCCTTTGCGCGCATAGCGCGGCGGATAGGGCCGTACCGCCGGTACGTCGGTTACTACCGGGTTCATCGGACCTCCTCGAGGCGACGCACTGAAGCGACTTGCGTTCCCCACGACGCGCACCCGGGCGCATCGCGACGAAACACGGGTGCCCTGAGACTATTCCCTAAGCCCGCTCTGCGCGAGGTATTCATCTGCTTGTCGCCCCGGCACGTCGCAGACCTGTGCGGGCGCGGCCGTCGGGCCGTGCACCGCGCTCGTCGGGTTGCGCCCACATCGCCCGATCATCGGACAAGTGTCCAGGCCGCTTTCTAGTATCCGTCCATGAACATCGCGGTGGTTGTGGGCGGGGCATCCGGGATCGGATGGGCGACGGCAGCACTTCTGCACGCGCGCGGCGCGAGCGTGGTGATCGCGGACCTCGACTTTGCGGCAGCCCAGCAGCGTGCGGCCGACCTCGGGGAGCGGGCACGCGCGTGTGAAGTCGACGTGACCGACGAGAGCTCCGTCGAGGCGCTGTTCGCCGGCGTCGTCGCGCAGGAGGGCCCGCCCGGGACAGTGGTCGAGTGCGCCGGGGTCTCGGTTCCCGGAGCGATCACCGACCTCGACCTCGCCGGCTGGAAGGGAACGCTCGACGTGTGCCTGACCGGAGCCTTCCTGGTGATGAAGCACGCGGGGCGGGTGCTGCAGGACGGTGGAAGCATCACGACGATCGCCTCGCTCAACGGCCGTCAACCGGCGCGGGGCATGGCCTCGTACTGTGCGGCGAAGGCAGGAGTCCTCATGCTCACCGAGGTCGCCGCGCTCGAACTGGGCGTCCGGGGAATCCGCGTCAACGCGGTCTCCCCCGGGCTGGTCGACACCCCGATGACCGCGGGCGTCGGGCTGGTCCCGGGTCTGCGCGAGGACTATCTGGAAAACATGCCCCTCGGCCGTGCCGGGCGCCCGGAGGAAGTCGCCGAGGTAGTGGCGTTCCTCGCGTCGGATGCCGCGTCCTGGATGACCGGTGCGACGATCGATCTCAACGGGGGTGCGCACACCCGCAGGTACCCCGATCTCCTTGCGCACATCGCCGCAATGGCCCCTGACCAGCACTGATCCACCTTCGGCGCCGGCATGTGTACAAATCTTGCAACGTGTTCTACATTGTGACCGATATCACCGGACAGTTGTCCGGATACGCGACCATCGGAGCGGCCCCTTACATGACGGCACCGACCACCGCGATCATCGGCGCGGGCATCAGCGGCCTGACGACGGGCAAGATGCTGTGCGACTATGCAGTGCCCTACACCTGCTTCGAAACGTCGGATCGCGTCGGTGGCAACTGGGCGTTCGGCAACCCGAACGGCCACAGCAGCGCCTACCGGTCGCTGCACATCGACACATCCAAACATCAACTGTCGTTCAAGGACTTCCCGATGCCGGAGTCCTACCCCGACTTTCCGCACCACACCCAGATCAAGGACTATCTCGACGCGTACGCCGACGCATTCGGGTTGCGCGAACACATCGAATTCCGCAACGGCGTGCGCCACGCCCGTCGGCTGCCCGGGGCCGGCTGGGAACTCGACCTCGAGGACGGCAGCACCCGGCACTTCGAGTTCCTCGTCGTCGCCAACGGTCATCACTGGGATCCGCGCCTCCCCGATTTTCCCGGCGAGTTCACCGGCGAGGTCATCCACTCCCACCACTACATCGATCCGAGTACGCCCCTCGAGTTCGCGGGCAAGCGGATCCTCGTCGTGGGCATCGGCAACAGCGCCGCCGACATCGCGGTGGAACTGTCGTCGAAGGCGCTACGGACCGAGGTGACGCTCTCGACGCGGTCCAGTGCGTGGATCGTCCCGAAATACATCGCGGGCCGGCCCGCCGACAAGTACTACCGCACCGTGCCGTACGTGCCGCTGTCGTGGCAGCGCAAGTTGGCGCAGCTCGGCCAGCCGCTGCTCTCCGGCCGCCCCGAGCGCTACGGACTGCCCGAACCCAATCACAAGTTCTTCGAAGCCCATCCCACACAATCGGTCGAGCTACCGTTGCGCCTCGGTTCCGGCGACATCACGCCGAAACCGAACATCGCACGGCTGGACGGGCAGACAGTCCACTTCACCGACGGCACCTCCGGCGAGTTCGATGTGATCATCTACGCGACCGGCTACAACATCACCTTCCCGTTCTTCGACCCGGAGTTCATCAGCGCACCCGGCAACCACATCTCGTTGTACAAGCGGATTTTCAAGCCGGGCATCGGCGACCTGGCGTTCGCCGGCTTCGCACAGGCCACACCGACGCTGTTCCCGTTCGTCGAATGCCAGGCCCGGCTGATCGCCGCATACGCGATCGGCCGGTATGCGCTGCCGCCGGCCGACGAGATGGAACGAGTGATCGCGAGCGATCAGCAGAAGTTCACCGGGCACATGCTCGACCGCCCCCGGCACACCCAGCAACTCGACTACTTCGTGTACGAGCACGACATCCGCACCCGCGAACTGCCCGCCGGACTCGCCCGCGCCACCCGATGAGGTTCCGATGAACTCGACCGCCGCGCCCACCTCGCCCCCGGCCTACCGACGGCTGACCTTCCGCTCGGGAGCAGACGAGATCGACGCGTGGCACTTCCCCGCCGTGGGTGCCGCGTTCACGGTCGACGGCCGGGCACCCGTCGTCGTCATGGCCCACGGTCTCGGCGGCACCAAGGATTCCGGGCTCGGCCCCTTCGCTGCGCAACTGAGTGATGCCGGTCTGCACGTCCTGGCCTTCGACTACCGGGGATTCGGTGCGTCGGGCGGCAATCCCCGGCAGACCGTCGACCCGCACCGGCAGATCGCCGACTACTGCGCCGCGGTCGCTGACGCCCGCCGACTCGACGGCACCGACCCGGACCGCGTGGTGCTGTGGGGTGTGTCGCTGTCCGGTGGACACGTATTCGCTGCAGCCGCAGGGGATTCCGGTGTGGCCGCGGTGGTGGCACTGACACCGCTGGTCGACGGCATCGCCGCCGGTGCGCTCGCGGTGCGCCAGTACCCGACCGCGTCGCTGCTGCGGTCCGCCGCGACGGGAGTGCGCAGCCGCCTCGGGACGCTGGCCGGGCAGCCGGCGGTCACCATCCCGATCGTCGGGCGTCCCGGTGACACAGCCGCTTTGAGCCTCGCCGGATACTACGACGACTACCTTGCGCTCGCGGGACCGACGTGGCGCAACGAGATCGACGCCCGCATCGCCCTGACCCTGGGCTCGTACCGCCCCGGCAAGTACGCATCGCACGTGTCGTGCCCCGTGCTCGTGCAGATCGCCGACTTCGACCGGAGTGCTCCGCCCCACGCCGCGGCGCAGGCAGCGTTCCGGGCACGCGCCGAGGTGCGGCACTATCCCTGCGACCACTTCGACGTGTGGCCCGGAAAAGACTGGTTCGGACCGGCCGTGGACCACCAAATCGCTTTCCTTGCACGTCATCTCGTCAGCACTCCCCAACCGCGATCCGGACCGGGCATCGCACCGCCTCTCCCCGCCACCCCTTCCACCGCGAGGTAGACCATGGCCGACACCGTCCAGCAGGCGCTCCGCGAGCGCCTGGCCGACGACACCACCGCAATCGTCCACGACACCGGCACCTGGACCTGGCGCGAGCACCTCGCGCACGCGTCCGCACAGGCGTCGGTGCTGCTGTCGCTCGTCGACCGCGACCGGCCCGTCCACGTCGGCGCGCTACTCGGCAACACGCCCGACATGCTCCATGCGATCGCCGCGGCAGCACTCGGCGGGTTTCCACTCGTCGGCATCAACAACACGCGCCGCGGCGACGGACTGGCCCGCGACATCCGCCGCGCCGACTGCCAGATCCTGCTCACCGACCCCGAACACCTGCCGTTGCTGGACGGACTCGAACTCGGCGACGTCCGGGTCGTCGACGTGTCGAGTCCCGAGTGGGCGGACCTGGTCGCACGAACCGGTGATCTCGAGCCGTTCCGTGAGGTCGAGGCGATGGACCCGTTCATGCTGATCTTCACCTCCGGCACCAGCGGCGACCCGAAACCTGTTCGTCTCGCCCACATCATGGTGCTGTTCGCGGGCAACAACCTCGTCGACCGGTTCTCGATCACCACCGACGACGTCGCATATCTGTCGATGCCGCTGTTCCACTCCAACGCGATCCTCGCCGGGTGGTGCGTGTCGCTGTGCAGTGGTGCGACCATGGCGCCCGCGACATTCTCGGCCTCGAACTTCGTTCACGACATCCGTCGCTACGGCGCGACCTACATGAACTACGTCGGCAAGCCCCTCGCCTACGTCCTCGCGACACCGGCGCAGCCCGACGACGCCGACAACCCGCTGCGTGTCGCATTCGGCAACGAGGCCACCGACCGCGACATCGCCGAGTTCGCCGAGCGCTTCGCCTGCACGGTGTGGGACGGTTTCGGATCAACCGAGAGTGCCGTCATCATCACCCGCGACGACGGCACCCCGCCCGGGTCGATCGGCAGGGGTCTGCCCGGCGTCGCAGTGTACGACGCGGGCACCGTCACGCAGTGCCCACCTGCGGAATTCGACGCGCACGGCGCGCTTCTCAACGCGGACAAGGCGATCGGAGAACTGGTCAACACCCAGGGAGCCGGGTTCTTCTCCGGCTACTACAACGACCGGGAGGCGACCGACGAGCGACTGCGGCACGGCATGTTCTGGTCCGGTGACCTCGCCTACACCGATGCCGACGGTTGGATCTACCTCGCCGGCCGCACCGCCGACTGGATGCGTGTCGACGGCGAGAACCTCGCCGCCGCACCGATCGAGCGGATCCTGCAGCGCCTGCCGCAATTGAGCCGGGTCGCCGTCTACGGTGTGCCCGACGAACACGTCGGCGATCAGGTGATGGCCGCGCTCGTGCTGCGCGACGGCACGACACTGACTCCCGACGAGTTCACCGAGTTCCTCTGCGCGCAGGCCGATCTCTCGCCGAAAGCGTGGCCGCGGTACGTCCGGATCGCGCCCGACCTGCCGATCACCGCGACCAACAAGATCCTCAAACGCGAACTGAAGGCGCAGGGACCGACCAGGGGCGACGGCGTCCTGTGGAAACACCGGGGCGGGCGCTACGAACCGGTGTAGTTGTCCTTGTATCCGCTAGCATCAGCGTTCATGCGCACGCTCGCGAAGACCGTCGTCGTCGTCACACTGACCGCGCTCGGCGCAGCGGGCGGTCACGTTGCCGCCGCGGCACCGTCACCGGTGGTGGACGAGGGAGGGGCCATCGTCGCCCCGAGCAGCACACAGATCTCTTTCGCCCACACCCCGACCGGTTTCCGGGCGGGAACCGCCAACGAGCACGAGTCTCGGGCGGGAGTGTCGATCGTCAAGCTGTACCTGGCCGAGTACGTCGTGCGGCACGGCGATCCCGCCGATCACGCCGACGCCGTCGAAATGATCAGGGCGTCGAACGACGCGATCGCCGACCGCTTGTACGCGAAGTACCCGCAGGCGATTTCGACGACCGCAGCGGAGTTCGGGCTCACCGACACCTACGTTCCCGGGTATTGGGGTGTCGGGACCACGTCGACCCACGACATGGTGAGCTACCTCGAAACCAAGAAGGTGACGGACCCGGATTCGCCGGTTCTGGGCGCGATGGCGTCGGCCTACGGCACGGCCGCCGACGGATACCCGCAGAATTTCGGGACGGCGCTACTGGCCGGTGTCATCGGCACCAAATGGGGTTGGAGCGACGACCGCTCGTTCCACGCGTCCGCCTCGTTCGGTCCCGATTTTTCGGTGGCCGCGTCGACGTACGGGTCGGCCGCGCAGCTCTCGGAGCATGTGCTCGGGGCGTTCACCGACGGGGGCCCTACCGAGCCGCGTTCCGGGTACCGGCTCGAGGATTGCCCCGCGCTGACCTGGCTCGCCGGCGACCCGACGCTCGCGGCACCGGCACAGGCACTGCTCGATCAGGTGCCGTCCGGCGCGGCGGACGCATTCTGCACGCTGACATCCGAGCGCGGCGCGTCGTAGCGTGGAACGCATGAGCACATCGTGGCAGGACCCCGACGCCGTCTCCCTCATGCTCGACGACTGCAAGACGTGGGCGGTGGTCGGATTGTCCGGCAACCCCACCAGGACCGCCTACCGCATCGCCGAGCTGCTCCAGGAACGCGGCAAGAAGATCGTGCCGATCCACCCGAGCGCACCGGTCGTCCTCGGTGAGCAGGGCTACGCTTCGCTCGCCGACGTGCCGTTTCCCGTCGAGGTCGTGGATGTCTTCCGGCGCTCGGAGTCGGCGGGAGAGTTCGCCGACCAGGCGGTTCAGGTGGGCGCGAAGGGCGTGTGGTTCCAGCTCGGAGTCATCGACGAGGACGCGTTCGCCCGCACAGCGGAGGCAGGTGTCGCGATGGTGATGGACACCTGCCCGGCCATCGAGTGGAACAGGCGCGCCGGAAGCTGATCCGTCACCTGCTGCGCGCGACGTACTTTCCGAGCGAGGTGGATTTGGTGCCGTCGAGCCGCCAGAAGGTGTCGCCGTCGCACGATTCGACGTCGCCGCTGAGGAAGCTCGCGACGGCGTTCGCGGCGGTGGTGGGATCGGGGAACCGGCGGCCTTCCATCGGTCCGCGGGTGATCTCGAGTGCGCGGGTCGCGAGGTCGAATCGTCCCTGCATCCGGTAGCCACCGAAGTCGGCCACGACGACGGCGCGCGGGTCGACCACTTCGGCTTCGACGGCGACGCGGGAGGTGGCCTTCGGACGGGTACGGGCGACCGGACGAGCCGCTGTGCGCCGGCTCGTGTCCTTGGTGGCGTTCAGCTCGAGCAGATCCCAACGGTCGTGGCCGTGGGCGACGCTGCTCATCGGGATGGGATGACTGCCGGTGCGGGTACGGCCCGGGCGTTCGGCGAGCCACAGCTCGACGTCGGACTCGATACCGGCCTCGACCTCGCCGGATTCGACGATGTAGAACTGGGGGTCCGGCTTCGCGAGGTCGACGAACACCCAGTGCGACGACCCGGTCCCGTCGCTACCCGGCGTGCCGTCCTGACGGCGTGCCATCCATCCACCGCGCGCGGTGCAGCGAAGTCGGACGACACGACTCTTCCCGTCGGCGCCCCACATCTTCACGGTTCGGTTGCTGCCGTCCAGAGGGGTGGCTCGCCCACCTCGCTGTACGACCTCTGTGACGAATGCGTGAATACCTATACCGGCAATATCTTCCATGTCGCGCAGTCCATTCTCCCGTGCGTAAAACGACGAGAGGTGAGACGACGGGATACGCAGCACGACTCGGATGGGTCATTTGCCACCATACGGTGACACCACCCGAACGCGATACAACCTGTGACGCATCACCGGAACACATCGCCCTTCGTCGCGAGTGCTTTGACACGCTCGACAATGCGATCCCGGAGTTTGGAAGGTGTGCGCCAGCGCATGGCGAGTCTGTCGTAGTCCATCGCGTGCTCGGCGATGATGTCCTTCAGCGCGTCCACATCGAGCGGGGCCAGCTTGTCCCGCAATCCGGCTTCACCGCCCTCACGGAACACCGCGAACGGGTCGAACGGACCGGCGGCGCGCTTGCCGCGCCGGACCGGCGGCTTGCCCGACGGGTGTGGCTTTCCGGGTGCGCTTCTCTTCACCGGTGCCGCCGCCCCACCCGGCGCGGTGGACGCTTCGGCAGGGATGGAGAGGGCCGCGACCAGGGCGTTCGCGAATCGAGGGCTGCGCGCGGCCTCGTCGGCGATAACTCGCACCAGGGCGACCAGCGAAGTCGCGGCAGCGGGCGTCGAGTCGTCGAGCCGCAGTAGCGCGGCACTTGCTTCGCCGATCTGCAGGCGCAGCCGCACATCGGTGCGGTCGGAGGCGGTCACAGATACACCTGCGCATTCATCAGGACGGTCTCGGTGAGCATGCGAAGTGCGTCGAACTGGCCGGTGTTGCCGTATTTCCGCTTGAGGGTGCCGTACGGAACGAACTCGGCCGACGCCGCGATCTGATTGGCCTCGGGAACCCAGGCGGGAACGACGTTGGCGATGCGGTCGTCGCGTTGGAGCTGCTCGATGATGCTGCGATGCAGGTTCGAGGCACTGCGGTACTTGGTGATGACCAGGCCGATCTCGCGGATGCGGTGCCCCGACTTGTCTGCGAACTTCTGCACCCGTGCCTGCAGCTGCGGAATTCCGTAGGTCGACAGGATGTCCGGGATCGTCGGGATCAGGTAGCCGTCGGCGAGTCGAAGCCCGTTGAAGGTGAGCATGCCGAGGTTGGGCGGGCAGTCGATGAGGATGTAGTCGTACCGGTCGGCGATCGGTGCGATCGCCGACCGCAACACCTCGATGGGGCGGGCGGATTCGGGATCGGCGTACTGCTGGTGGCTCAGGCCTTCCTGAATCTCGATGAGATCGAGCGACGACGCGAGCAGGTCGACGCCCCGCACCGCTCTGACCGGCGACACGTCGTGCTGCAGCGCCTTCTCGATGTCGAATTCGTCCGCGGTGGGGTCGATGGCGCGGCGGAACAGTGTCGCGAGGGTCCGGCCGAGCTCGTTGAGTTCCTTCCAGCGTTCCTCGCCGACCATCATCGTCGTGAGATTCGTCTGGGGGTCGAGGTCGACGAGCAGTACGCGCTGCCCGAACTCCGCGGCCATGAACTCGGCCAGCGCGGCGGTCGTCGTGGTCTTGCCGACACCGCCCTTCAGGTTGATCGTCGCGATCGCACGCGCCACCTGCACACCTCTTCGGGAGAATTGCTATTGGTTCGCTGCAGCAAACTACCCGAAGCCGGACACAGGGTACGGCGGCGCCCGGGATCAGCGCCCCTTGGCCTCCACCGAAACGCGTGGAATACCGACGAGGTCGCCGGGGCTCACGACGGAATCGGCCGTTGCAAAACCATTGAGCGCCAACGGCGGCTCGTAGTCGGTGACGGCATGCACGATCTCGCCGTCCGAGGTGAACACCATCAGTCCCTCGGCTCCTACACCGGGAAGGCCTTCCCACACGACACCGGCCGTTCCGAGCATCCGATTGACCTCGCTCATGAGCAGCGGAACGCTGAAGTAATACATGCGATCCCACGAGCTGCCGTCGATACCCGCCTCTTCGGCGATCTCGCCGAGTGTGCGGGTTTCTCCCTGCACCAGCACATTTTCGAAGGCCGTCTCGAGGTTCGGATCGTCCACGACGGCGACGGTACCGGAGCCGCAGGCGACGGCAGCCACCGTCGCCGTGACCCCGAGTACCACAACCATCCGCGCATAGCCTGATGCCACTTCTGTCACCTCTGCCACTCGAGCCCCCTGCGAACGCGAGGAAGGTACCACCGAAGCGCGCGGTTGCACCAGTGAGGTGTGTCACTTCTGCGGGCCGGTATCAGCCCTGCTACCGATGCGGGAATCGACTGTGAGTCTTTACAACACGCGACTCAGTCCTTGGTGGTCAGCTCCGCGATGTCGCCGTGCAGCGCCGACTGCAGCGACCCGATCAATCCGGCCGCATCGCCGAACTGATCGCCGACGAAGTTGGTGTTCTCCGCCGAGAGCTCCCGCGTTCCGGAGCGCCCGATGAGGTCGTCGATGCGTATGTCCAGACTGGCCGTGCGTTCGGCGATCCGCATCATGTGCAGCCGGCCTTCCGCAGAACCGAGCAGATCCCCGATCCGTGCCAGCGCGGCGACCCGGGCGAGAAGCTGATCCCACACCGGGCCGAGCGCCGCGACGCGCGCCGCGAGACCCGCGCGTGCGGCGGGGACGCTGCGGATCGCGTCGTTCAACTCGGTGAGCAGTCCGCGCAGGGCGACGGTGTCCACGGAGATCTGGGTGAGTTCCTCGGCGAGGTCGAGTTGCGCCCGCTGAACCGACAGGTACTCCGAACGCCATGCACTCGAGGACTGGACCCGGTCGTAGAGCGAGCCGGCCAGGAACAGGAGGGTGTCGTAGCGGTCGGTGAAGTGGTCGTCCTCCCCCGGGACCTGCCGGGCAAGGACCTCTGCCGCGCGCCGGCCCGCTTCCGCCGCCGGTGTGCGTTCCGACCAGCGGGCGACGCGGTCGCCGACAATCGACAGGACCGTGCCACGTGCCTGCTCGATCGTCGGGACCGGGATGGGAGCCGGTGTGCGTTGCAGCGCCGCGAACAGGGCTTCGCGCTGCTCGAGATCGAGGTGGATGCCGTCGCGGCGTTGTCGGCGCACGGCCCGCACGCCCTGCGCGTAGTGCGCCGGAGAATGCACGAGGCCGTAACGCGCGGCCCGGAGTTTCTTGGCGAGTTCGGAGGCGCGGTACTCGGCGACCACGCGGGCGGCACCGGGCCGCTGTGCTGCGGCGCGGGCAACGAGCCGTGCGTGCTCGTCGGTGAGGCGACGCAGCTCGCCGTACCCACCGAGCGGCGGATACGACCGCCCGGCGAGGCGACGGGCAGTGAAGACCGCGCGAGTGGGTTCGTCGAGGTGACCGGCGGCCAGGGCCAGCGCAGCCTCGTCGGACAGGGGGGCGTGGCGACCGTCGATGCGGCACTGCTCGCACCAGCGGCGCACCTGTGCGGCAATGCGCTCGCGACGCTGCTCGGCGGGTTCGAATCCCACCGGGTTCCGCTGTTCGCCGGGATCGGGCATCGGTCCTCCTCATGCCGGTTGGCCTCCACTGTTCCAGAAAATGCCTACCGGCGGCCGGTCGGACATTTGCCGGGTCTTCGTCCAGGGTCGGAATCGGGCGGCGGAAGGGTTGCGCGCAGCGTCGGCGCCGGACGCCGCTTCGGGTCAGTTCGATTGGCCGGATGCGACATTCGGCCACGGTGACAGATGTCACATCTCAAATCCGCCGGAGTGGCGATTTCACCGCACAATGCCTCTCCATCGCCGCCGAGAGAGCCCGAAGTTGTTCTACCCCAATACATCTACTCACCGGTAGGTTGGGTGCCCGGCCGCGACCCTCAAGTTACCCACCGGTGTTACCAGGCGGTACATCCGACTCCGGCCCGAGGACGACGACCACACTCGAGGCCTCGGCCGACGGGATACATTGCACTTCAACGGATCACGAGCCTCTTCTCCGGGCAGCCCGGACCGGAGAAGCACGGGAAGCCCCAGAACGTGACAAAGCCTCATGTTTGTTCCATGCTGTACGCGGACGGATCACCCGCATCTGGGGGCGCTGCCGCCATGGAGGCGGCCGTGGATAGCTGGGTGGATCTGCCCTGACCGTCTAACCGCCGCCCCTGGGGTGGGTCGGCCGGACCGGTGACCCGAATGCAGGCCTATGCCAACCTCGAGGAGTAGACCGATACATGCACCCACTCGCGTTATCAAGTCGTGACGTGGCCATGGCGATCGGTTAACTTGACTTCCTCAATTGGTGTGGTGCTTCGACGAGCGCACCAATCGCGCACAACCATGGAGAACGGTGACAACGAGTATGTTCAAGCGGATCGCAGTGGTCAATCGAGGTGAGGCGGCAGTACGCCTCATCCGAGCAGTCCGGGAGCTCAATTCCGAGCACGGCTACGACATCAAGACGATCGCCTTGCACACGGACGCCGAGCGTCGGGCCATGTTCGTCCGACAGGCAGACGAGGGCGTCACCCTCCGGCCGTCCACCACAGCGGCCACGTCCTACCTCGACCACGCCGCGCTCGAGCATGCACTGCTCGAAGCGAAGGCCGACGCGGTCTGGGTCGGCTGGGGCTTCGTGGCCGAGGACCCGGCGTTCGCAGACATGTGTGCCCGCCTGGGCATCACCTTCATCGGCCCGTCCGGCGACGCCATGCGCCTGCTCGGCGACAAGGTCGAAGCCAAACTTCTCGCCGAACGCGTCGGCGTTCCCGTGGCTCCGTGGTCCGGCGGTCCGGTCGACTCCCGCGCCGATGCCCGCCGCCACGCACAGGCCATCGGGTACCCCCTGATCATCAAGGCGCGATCCGGCGGCGGTGGCCGCGGCATCCGCAAGGTCTACGCCGAGGACGAACTCGAACTCGCCCTCGAGCGCACCCAGGGTGAGGCCGAACGTTCCTTCGGCGATCCCGTCGTGTTCATCGAGCGTCTCGTCACCGACGCCCGCCACGTCGAGGTCCAGGTCATCGCCGACAACCACGGCAATGTGTGGGCGCCCGGCGTGCGCGACTGCTCCATCCAGCGCAAGAACCAGAAGGTCATCGAGGAATCCGCTTCCCCGCTGCTCACCAAGGACCAGGCCGACCACCTGCGCTCGGTCTCGGCCGACCTCGTGCGCGCCGCCGGTTACAGCGGCGCCGGCACCGTCGAGTACCTGTACCAGCCCGACCTGAAGATCTTCACGTTCCTCGAGGTCAACACCCGCCTGCAGGTCGAGCACCCCATCACCGAAGTCACCACCGGCATCGACCTGGTCAAGATGCAGATCCTCGTGGCCTCCGGCGAAGAACTCCCCGGTGACTGCCCGCCCGAGTTCGGCCACGCCGTCGAGGCCCGCCTGAACGCCGAGGACGCCGACAACGGCTTCGCTCCGGCTCCCGGCACCGTGCAGCTGCTCAAGTTCCCGCTCGGCTCCGGGCTGCGCGTCGACACCGGCATCGCCCAGGGCGACGTCATCCCGCCCGACTACGACTCGATGGTCGCGAAGGTCATCGCGTGGGGCCGCGACCGCGACGAAGCGCTCGCCCGCCTCCGCACCGCGCTGCGCGAAACCACCGTCGTTCTCGACGGCGGCACCACCACCAAATCGTTCCTGCTCGAACTGCTCGATCGTCCCGAAGTGATCGATGCCAGCGCCGACACCGGCTGGCTCGATCGCACGGGCGCCGGCACCGCGACCGGCCCCACCAAGGTCGCCGACATCGCTCTCATCGCCACCGCAGTCGACGTCTACGACGCCGACGAGGCCCGCGAGCGCGCCGCGTTCCTCGCCTCCGCCCGCGGCGGACGCCCCCGCGCCGGGCACACCGTCGGTCGCAAGATCGAGCTGAGCTACCAGGGTCAGGCGTACGAACTGATCGTCGGCCAGGTCGGTCCGCACCGGTACCGCATCGACACCGGCGACAACGAGCTCGAGGTCGACATCGACCGCCTGAGCGACTACGAGTCCCGCCTCACCCTCGCCGGTCAGCGGCACAGTGTGGTCTCGATCGCCGGACCGGCGCACTTCCTCGTCGAGATCGACGGCATCAGCCACCAGATCAGCCAGGACGAGGCCGGTGTCGTGCGTACTCCCGCGCCCGCCGTCGTCGTCGCGGTGCCCGTCGCCGTGGGCGACGAGGTCGAGGCCGGGCAGACGCTCGTCGTGCTCGAATCCATGAAGATGGAAACCGCGGTGCGTGCGCCGTTCGCCGGCAAGGTTCGCGAGATCCTCGCTGTCGTCAACGCCCAGGTCGACGCCGGTGCCCCGCTGCTCCGAGTCGATCAGATCGTCGAGGAAACCGTCACCGAAACCGTCGAGCGGGTGCAGTTCCCCTCCCCCGCGCCGACCCTGACCGACGACGCTTCCACCGACGCGCTCGCCCGCCTCGAGACCCTCGAAGCCCTCATCACCGGCTACGACGTGTCAGCCAAGCGCACCGCGACACTGCTCGCCGAGTACGACCGGCTCTCCGCCGACGCCTCCGCCGAATGCGGCCTGGTGCGTGCCGAGCTGGCGCTGCTCACCACGTTCGCCGACGTGTGCGAACTGTCGCGCAACCGTCCCACGCAGGACGAGGAGAACAGCGACGACCGGGTGCACAGCCCGCGCGAGTTCTTCCACGGGTACCTGCAGTCGCTCGACGTCGAGGTCGGCGGTCTGCCCGACAGCTTCCGTGCGCGGCTCTCGCGTGCACTGCAGCACTACGACGTCACCGAACTCGACCGCACCCCCGAACTCGAGGAAGCCGTCTATCGCCTGTTCCTGGCACAGGAGCGGATCGAGGCGCAGGTGCCGGTCGTGTCGGCGCTGCTCGAGCGCTGGGTCGAGCGCGGGAACAGCGAAACCGGCGTGTCGAGCGACCTCAACGAGGTTCTCGACCGGCTCATCGTGGCCACCCAGGTCCGCTTCCCGGTCATCGGTGACACTGCCCGCAACCTGCGCTACCGGTTCTTCGAGGAGCCGGTGATCCGCAAGGCGCGTGAGCAGGTCTACGACGGCGTGCGCGGGTCGCTCGCCTATTTGTCCGACAACCCGGAGGCCGCCGATTACACGCAGCGCGTCGAAGCGCTCGTGGCGACACCGGAGCCGCTGATCGACCTGCTCGCGCAGCAGATCACCCGGCCCGAGACCGTTCCCGGACCGCTGCTCGAGGTGATCACCCGCCGCGCGTACAAGATCCGGACGCTCGAGGACGTACGCTCATGCATCCTCGACGGCCGTCAGTTCGTCACCGGCAACTTCGATCTGCGCGGCACCCGCCTGTACCTGGTTTCCGCCGTGGCACGGCACGACGACCTCGCGGCGGCGCTCGACTCCGTCGAGGAATGCGCGGAGCCGCTGCCGAGCACCGAGAACCTGGTCATCGACCTGTACGTGGCGTGGGACGACGCGCCCGTCGACGCCGACGCCCAGGCCGAGTCACTGCGGACGGCGCTGACCGCCCGTGAGGTCACCGCGACCGCCCGCCGCGTGACGGTCACCGTCTGCCATACCGACAACGCCGAAGAGCACGTCTTCACGTTCCGGCCCTACGAGTCGGGGTATGCGGAGGAAAGCAACATCCGCGACATCCATCCGCTCACCGGTCAGCGACTGGATCTGTGGCGCCTGAAGAACTTCGACGGCACCCGTCTTCCCGCCAACCCGGATACGTACCTGTATCACATTGCGGCGCAGGACAACCCGTCCGACGAGCGGTTCATCGCACTCGCCGAGGTGCGCGACCTGACACCGCAGCGCGACGAGTCGGGCAATGTCGTGAGCCTGCCCGCGTTCGAGCGGGCACTCGCAAGCTCGCTCGACGGCATTCGCCGCGCCCAGGCCGGACGCGGCGGACGCCGGCTCGACGCCAACCGCGTCGTGCTGTTCGTGTGGCCCGTGGTCGATCTGAGCCTCGACGACCTGCGCCGCATCGGCCAGGGCGCCGCTCCGCTGACCGTCGGTGCCGGACTCGAGGAAATCACCGTCATCGGGTGGCTGCGCGAGCACCACGGCAAGCCGGCCCGCGAGGTGGCGCTGCGCTTCTCGTACCGCTCCGGTGCCGGTGTGGTCGTCAAGATGACCGATCCGCCGAAGGAGCCGCTCAAGCCGCTCGACGAGTACACGCAGAAGGTGCAGCGTTCGCGTGCCCGCGGCACGGTCTACCCGTACGAGCTGATCCCGCTGCTCACCGGCAACGACGGCAGCTTCGTCGAGTACGACTTCGAGGAAGGAACGAGCGGTCTCGACGGCAAGCTCGTCCCCGTCGACCGCCCGTACGGCCGCAACACCGCAGGCCTGATCGTCGGTGTCGTCACAGCCCCGACGGCGCGCTACCCCGAAGGTATGACCCGTGTCGCGCTGTTCGGCGATCCCACCAAGGCGCTCGGCACCGTCGCCGAGGCCGAATGCGCCCGCCTGGTTGCGGCGGTGGACCTGGCCGAGCAGCTCGGCGCCCCCGTCGAGTGGTTCGCGCTGTCGTCCGGCGCCACCATCTCCATGGACTCGGGCACCGAGAACATGGACTGGGTCTCGCGCGGCCTGCGCCGGATCATCACGTTCACGCAGAACGGTGGCGAGATCAACGTCGTCGTCACCGGCATCAACGTCGGCGCCCAGCCGTACTGGAACGCCGAAGCGACGATGCTCATGCACACCAAGGGCATTCTCGTGATGACCCCGGACAGCGCCATGGTGCTCACCGGCAAGCAGTCGCTCGACTACTCCGGTGGCGTCTCCGCCGAGGACAACTTCGGCATCGGCGGCTACGACCGCGTCATGGGCCCCAACGGCCAGGCACAGTACTGGGCCCCGAACCTGACCGCGGCCGTGGACGTGCTGTTCGGTCACTACGACCACGCCTACGTCGCTCCCGGCGAGCGGTTCCCCCGCAAGGCCGATTCCACCGACCCCATCGACCGCGACGTGCGCGTCTACCCGCACGTGCACCCGTCGAGCGACTTCACCACCGTCGGTGACATCTTCTCGTCGGAGACGAACCCGGACCGTAAGAAGCCGTTCGACATCCGCACCGTGATGCGCGCCGTCGTCGACCAGGACCATGCGGTGCTCGAGCGCTGGGCCGACATGGCCGACGCCGACACCTCCGTCGTCTTCGACGCCCACCTCGGTGGCCACGCGGTCTCCGTCATCGGCATCGAGTCGCGGGCCATCCCGCGCAAGGGCTGGTTCCCGACCGACGGCCCCGATCAGTGGACCTCCGGCACGTTGTTCCCGAAGTCGTCGAAGAAGACGGCCCGCGCGATCAACGCGGCCAGCGGCAACCGTCCGCTGGTGGTGCTTGCGAACCTGTCCGGGTTCGACGGCTCCCCCGAGTCGCTGCGTAACCTGCAGCTCGAAAACGGTGCCGAGATCGGCCGTGCCATCGTCAACTTCGACGGCCCGATCGTGTTCGTCGTCGTCTCCCGCTACCACGGTGGCGCGTTCGTGGTGTTCTCCGGAGCGCTGAACGAGAACATGGAAGTGCTCGCGGTCGAAGGATCGTTCGCCTCGGTGCTCGGCGGTGCTCCCGCCGCGGCCGTGGTGTTCACCCGCGACGTGAACAAGCGCACCGCGAACGATCCGCGTGTGGTCGAGCTGGAAGCCCAGATCGCGGCCGCAGAGGACGGCGAGAAGGCGCGTCTGAGTGTCGAGCTCGCCTCGCTGCGCACGACCGTGCGGTCGGAGAAGCTCGGCGAGGTTGCCGGCGAGTTCGAGGCGATCCACAACATTCAGCGGGCGCAGGAGGTCGGCTCGGTCCACGCGATCGTTCCGGCTGCCGAACTGCGGCCCCAGATCATCGCGGCGCTCGAGCGCGGCATCGCGAAGACGCTGGCGTAACAGTTACGACGCAGAAGGCCTCGCACCGGATTACCGGTGCGAGGCCTTCTGCGTCTGCGGGACGGGTCGGCGCACCCATGAGCTCCTCATGAAGCGAAACTGACGAAATCTTCATCGAGCGTGGGAACCGTGCTGCTCGGGGCCCCGGTCGAGCGTGTGAATCCACTCGATCAGCACCCTCGCCACCTCGTGCGGCACTTCGGGGACGAGAGCGTGACCGCTGCCCCGGATCAGAGCGGTCGTCACGAGGTCGGGACCGAACTCGTCGACGAGTTCGGAGCGGGTTTCCGGCGGTCGGAACACATCGTCGCCGGCCTGGACGTCCAGCAGCGGGGACGGCGCGATCGTCCACCAGGATTCCTTGTCGGTCGCGGCCATCGCGGCGCGTTGCGCGGCGATGGCGTCCGGCCACCATCCGTCGAGCCACACCGACGGGTCGTGTCCTTCCGCGAAGAACACGGCCCGCAGATGCTCGAGGCGTTCGGAGTCCGCAAGGGTGAAGTCGGAGCACTTCGCGACCCGTTCGGTCAGGGAAGCCGGGAATCGTCTCGCACCGGCAGCCAGCACCGCGACACCGCGGACGAGTTCCGGGCGGTCGGCGGCGAGAACGCGGGCGACGTAGTGCCCGAACGCGTGGCCGGCGAGCACAGCGGGCGCCACGCCGAACCGGTCCAGGACCACTGCTACGTCGGCGGCGAGATCGTGCAGGTCCAGTCCGGTAAGCGTCCCACGGCTCGCGCCGACACCCCGTGGTTGCGGCCGTAGCGCGAGGAAGCCGGCATCGGCAAGGTCGGAGGCGATCGGATCGAACTCGTACGAGTCGCGGCCGAGGGACGGCAGGAGCACCACCGCCTCGTCACCCGCGCCGTCTGTGACGACTTCCAGTTCCATCTCACCGGAGCGAACGATCTGTGTACGGGTCACGCCGGTCATCATTGCAGCTCGGTTCGGGGCCCGGTCGAGCGTCGTCTGCCACAGCGCAAACACTCATGTGCCTAAGGTCACATGAGCTCCCGCGTGATCTGTGACACGGGCCGAAAGGTTGGTTTTCACGTTCGTTCGATCAGACTTTGGCACGCAGTGCTTTCCGCTTTCTGCATCCGATGCCAGAACCATCGGGCACCACAATTGAACGAATTAATGTTGCCTCCAATAGATTTCATACAAGCAGTCCGAATGATCAAGATCGGCAAGCCGGTTGCCGTCGCACAACTGACCAGTAGGTAAGTTCCAGGGCCACAACCGATTAACGTGGAGTTCACCGTTCCGCCTCCCACGCCGGTACAAACATGCACCCTGTTCGTACCGGCGGGTATGGCGGCCGTAGAACAGCGAATTGTTTTGTTCCAGTGCATTTTTGAGGCCCCGAAAGCGGACGGACCGACCGTCTCCGTTTAACGCAGTGCGCATGACAAGCAGGCCTTTGTGCGGCATCATTGAACCGCAGGGAGTTGCGAGCCGCAGGGGGCTCGACAACGTGCGTGAAGCAGCGAAGACGATTCGTATCACGCACCGACACAAGACAACCGGGCGTCAGAATGCACAGTTGCATTCTCGCGCACCGACGAATCGCCGTACGCCATCGCGAGGAGACCATCACATGACCAGCACCATCGAACCCACGCCTCAGACCGCTGTCGCGGGCAACAAACTGCGCGGTCGGGTCGCCTTCGTGACCGGCGGTACTCGTGGAATCGGTGCTTCGATCAGCCGCAGTCTCGCCAGCCAGGGCGCGACAGTAGCAGCCGGATACGGTAGGAACACGTCGCAGGCCGACCAGTTCCTGGCCGAACTCAAGTCCAACGGCCAGAAAGACGTGAACTACTCCGTCCACAAGGGCGACGTGGGCAACGCCGAGGATTGCCGTCGGACCATCGACGAGGTCATCGCCGAGCACGGACGGCTCGACATCCTGGTCAACAACGCCGGCATCACGATCGACCGCACGATCCTCAAGATGCAGGACGAGGACTGGGACAACGTCATTTCCGTCAACCTCTCCGGCGCCTTCTACCTCGCGCAGGCGGCACTGCGGCACATGCTCGAGCGCGGCACGGGACGTATCGTGAACGTCTCCTCCGTGATCGGTGAGACCGGCAACATCGGCCAGGCCAACTACGCGGCATCCAAGGCGGGTCTGTTCGGCCTCACCAAGACCCTCGCGAAGGAAGCGGCCTTCCACCTCGCCAAGACGGGCAAGCTGACCCCCGACAGCATCGGCGTCACCGTCAACACCATCACCCCGGGCTTCGTCGCCACCGAGATGGTCTCGTCCATCCCCGAGAAGGTTCTCAACCGGATCACCGACTCCATCCCGGTCAAGCGCCTCGCGGATCCGCAGGAGATCGCCCGCGTCGTGCACTTCCTCGCCGCCGATGCGTCGTCCTATATCACCGGTCAGGTGTGGGGCGTCAACGGCGGACTGGATATGTGACAACTTCCGCAACTCTTTCACCACCCACCTCGTACTGAACGGTTAACCGGGTAAATGCAGCCTTTCGAGCTCAATCGGCACGGCCGAATTGTCTTTCCGTCCAATTTCTTTCCCGATCTGGACTTCTCGGCTCTCACCAGCCTCGAACATCTCGACGCGGTTATTCGCCGCGATTTCGAGACCAAAGCACCCACGGTCTCGGAGATCGTCTCGCGCAGCGCGCAGGGCGCGTACAAGTCCAAGTTCGAACTGATGCGAGACATGGCCCTGAGTGTGTTCTGGGCCAGCAGATTCACCCTCACCATGTTCGAGAAGCGCGCGACGCGCTGGGCCGACGTGCCCCGCAATCGCGACGACGTCTACATGCCGACCCTCACGCCGTGGCCCGGCGCCGGCGAAAAGATGGCCGAGGTCGCAGCCGCCTACAGTGAGCTGCCGGCCGCATGGGACGAAGGTGCCGAAGACACCATCTTCACCAGGCTTTTCGACGTTTTCAGTTCCCGCAAGCACATCGCCGGAACGTTGCCGACCGTCAAGCCCACCGTCGAGCAGCTGCTCGCGGACCCGAAGAACGTCACCACACGGCTGCGTAGCTACGACCCGAACTACCCGTTCTTCAGCTACGACGAGATCCTCAACTGCAACGGGGGCATCCCGGAGCTCGAGGCACTCGCACGCTGGTCGATGGTGCTGCACAACCAGCAGCCCTGGGACCGGCAGGAGATGGAGCTGACCGAGGTCGGCCAGTTGCGCGACGACGACTACGTGGTGGTGTTCCATCCCCGCAATCGCGAGGTGCAGCGCTTCATCACTCGTGCCGCCTCCGGACGAAGCCGCAAGGCCGTGGGATACACCAGCCCCACTCCGGTGCCGCCGTCGAAGCCCTACCCGGCGATCGACGTCCGCAAGGACTTCGCGGTTCAGCCGCGGATCGACGCCATCGCGGTCGCCCACGGCGATCAGGTGTGCACCAACGAGGACCTGATCCGCAACACCGCCTACAACTGGTCGCCGATGACGGCCGACGAGATCACCGCCAAGACGGGCATCGAACAGCGCCGCTACACATCCGGCACGTTCGAGGATCTCGCATTGTCCGCGGCCAAGCAGGCCGTCGAGCACGCGAAGGTCGGTCCCGAGGACATCGGCGCGGTCATCGTGTGCACGTGCACCAGCGGACGGCTGATCCCGTCGCTCGCCACCTGGATTTCCGGTGAGCTCGGTATAGCACAGAGCCACGCGTCGTTCGACCTGATTGCGGCATGCGCCGGAATGCCCTACGGGCTGGCCGAGGCAACCCGCATCATGCAGCAGGTGAAGCGTCCTGTGCTGGTGGTCTGCGTGGAGAAGTTCTCCGACAAGATCGGAAACGTACGTCCGTCACGAATGATCTTCGGTGACGGCGCCGCAGCCATCGTTGTCTCTCCCGCACCGGAGGGAACCGAGCCGGACATCGAGTTCCTCAACAGCTACGCGAGCGGACCGACGAGCCAGGTGAACTCGATCATCTGGCCCAACCCGGACTTCGACAACTACATCACGGTCTACGGACCCGAGGTCAAGGCGCTCGCCGGCCGGTACCTCGAGCAGATGCTCGACGAGATCAAGGCGCTTCCGGCTTCGGACGGCTCCGGCTCGCTGCTCGACACCATCGACCTGATCGTGCCGCACCAGGCCAACAAGACCATGATCATCGAGCTCGCTGCTGCGGCCGGACTGTCCGAGGACCGTCTGTACTTCAACATCGAGCAGGTCGGTAACGCATCGTCGGCCAGCATCCCGCTCGCCATCCACGACGCGGTGCGCGACGGTGTCATCACCGAACCGATGCGCATCTTCGCTCCCGGATTCGGCGCCGGTGCAGTCGCGGGATACTCGGTCATGAGGATCGATCCCGCCGTGGTCGCCCCGTTCAAGCATGCTTCCGAGCACGCCGAAATCGACCCCAAGCAGGGGCAGCCCCCGTCACCTTCCGATGTGGAGCTGGCCTTCCGCTGACGTAAGAAGACGTAAAACCGAACGTCGGTCCTCCCGTAACATTCGTTGCGGGCGGACCGACGTTCGTGTCGGTCGGACATTCCGGACGATCGGCGTCAATCGGCGAAAGGCATTACCAATGAGGATTCGGCGTATCGTGGCCGCGACACTGAGCTGCGTCGCACTCACCGTTGTAGCTCCGGCAACAGCGAACGCGTTCACTCTCTTCGATCTGCTTCCCAAGGGCATCGCCGACCTGATTCCCAGCGGTTCGGTGAACCCGTTCGCGCCTCCGGCACCCCCGGCGCCGCCCGCTCCCCCGGCGCCGCCGGTATCCCCCGCACCCCCGGCGGCCCCCGCGCCGAAGTCCGCCCCGCAGCCGTCGGCTCCGAGCGGTGGGTTCAAGAACTGCACCGAGGCATGGAACGCGGGTGCCGCGCCGCTCTACCGGAACGATCCGGGGTACGCGCCGAAACTCGACCGCGACAACGACGGCAAGGCCTGCGAAGTCGATCCGCGGTAGCCGGAAACCTCTACCTCTACCTCTGCCTCGGCACGAATGAAGGGATCATCCCGCCGGACTTTCCGACGGGATGATCCCTTCACTCAATAAGGTTGGGGCTGTGGAATTCGAGATCAGAGCCAGCGCGGGGGCGCCTGCTCACCACCCGCGACACCGACGGCGCCGCGACCGGCGGCCCAGCGGACCACCGCAGGCAAATCGCCCTGCACCGTCTGCGTGACGTCGGCACCGTCCTTCACGACCACCGGCGCGCGGCCCTCGACCTCGAGCGCGATACCCGCGCCGAGATCCTTCTTGCGCCACATCCCGACGATGTCGTCGAGCAAGGACTCGAGCACGACCTGCGGGAAATCGCCGAACCGGCCGCCGTTGGCGAGGTCGACGGCGTGGATCCACACCTCGCGCGTACGCATCCAGGCAGTTTCCTCGGCCGGAACCAGGCGTCCCTGCGCCGTGCGTACCTGCGCCTGCCACGCCGCCTCCGGCAGGTTCCGCCACTTCTCGTCGAGACGAGCAACGGTGTGCGCGAACAGGTTCCGAATAGCCGCGGGACTGAGGGTGGCTCCCTCGGCGATCTCCTGACCACGCTGCTCGGTCGACGCGTACATCGGCGTTTCGACACCCGTGGCGGCCCAGTCCATCAGACGGCACAGCGCTGCGGCGTTGTAGCCGATGTGGGCGACGAGATGCCGGCGGCTCCACCCCTCGAGCAGAGTCGGACCGTTGAGCTCGTCGTCGGTCAGCTCGGCCAGGCGCTGCGACAGGTACGACGTTCCGCGCCGCGCGATCAGCAGACGTTCGGAGAGTTCGAGATCGTTGAATCCCACGGTGTGCCTTCTCCTACTTGATGATCGTCTTGTTCTTGACCGTGCCCAGACCCTCGATGGTGACCTCGCAGACCTCGCCGTTCTGGATGTAGCGCGCCGGCTTGCGGGCATGGCCGACGCCACCGGTGGTGCCGGTGATGATGACGTCGCCCGGCTGCAGCGTGACGATGTGCGAGATGTAGTCGACGAGCTTGGCGGGGGTGAACACCAGGTCGCTTGTGTTCGACGACTGCATGACCTCACCTTCGAGACGGGTCTCGATCTTGGTGCCGAGCTTGTAGTCGGTGTCGAGGAACGGACCGAATCCGCTGGTCTTCTCGAACGTCTTGCCCTGGTCCCACTGCAGCGTGCGGTACTGGTAATCGCGCATCGTGTAGTCGTTGATCACCGAGTAGCCCGCGATGTAGGCGTCGGAGTCGGCCTCGGAGACCTGGTAGGCCTGCTTGCCGATGACCACGGCCAGCTCGGCCTCCCAGTCGAGCTGCGAACCCGCGTAGGCGGGAACGACCACGTCGTCGTACGGGCCGGTGAGGGCTTCCTTGAACTTCGAGAACAGGGTGGGGAACTCGGGCAGGTCGCGGCCCATCTCCTTGATATGGGTGCCGTAGTTGAGGCCGACGCACACTACCTTGCCCGGGCTCGGCACCACCGGTGCGTAGTCGGCGGTCGCCAGATCGACGGTCTTGCCCGATGCCTGCTCGGCGACGGTCTTCCAATCCGCGTTGTTCAGCAACTCGGACAGGTCGGCGTAGCCGTCGATCACGGTTGCGCTGGAATCGCTGTCGACGCGCACGGCGGCGGTCGCACCGGCAAGTCGGAGGGTGGCAAGTCGCATGGGGTTCAGGCTCCTTCGGAGATAAGTGTGCGGTTGAAGTGCAGACGCTCCACGATCGGTGCGTCCGAGAAAGCGAAAAGATCTACGCCCCCGTCGGTTTCGAGCGACCATTCCACCCACGACGGTACGACGATCATGTCGCCCTTGGCGACGTCGTGGCTCGTGCCGGCGAGATGGAAACGGCCCTGTCCCTCGAAGACCTGGAACACCACGGAGCCGACGTCGCGGCGGGCGCGGGTGCTCGTACCGGGACGCAGGCGATGGAACTCGGCGCGGATCGTCGGCATGACGTCGCCGCCGGTGGTGGGATTGGTGTACCGGATGGCGGCGTGGCCGGGTTCGGGAGTCGCCGCGTAGCCCTCGTCCTCGAGCGCGAGCTGTTCGTTGAGCGCGCGGTCGGTGTGCACCCAGCGATAGCAGGCGATGGGTGAGCTGGCCTTGCGGTCGAGTCCGACGAGCGGACGCAGACCCGGGTGTACCCACAGGCGCTCGGAGCGCGAGATGTCCGGGGTGCTTTCGTCGGTTACGCCGTCGGCGCCGAATTCGAAGAAGCCGGTGTCGGTGTAGTGGACGAACGGAATGTCGAGGCCGTCGATCCACGCCATCGGCTGGTCGGTCTCGTTGTGGTGACCGTGGAAGTTCCAGCCCGGGGTGAGGAGGAAGTCGCCGCGACGCATCGCGACCGGATCGCCGTTGACGACCGTCCACACGCCTTCGCCTTCGACGACGAACCGGAAGGCGTTCTGCGAATGACGGTGCTCGGGCGCGGTTTCCTTCGGGCCGAGGTACTGGATCGCCGCCCACAGCGTGGGCGTGACGTAGGGGACGCCACCGAGACCGGGGTTGGCCAGCGCGATGGCACGGCGCTCACCGCCGCGCCCGACGGGCACAAGGTCGCCGGCACGCTGCGCGAGCGGGTAGAGCGTCGACCACTTCCAGACGAACGGCACAGCCTTCGAGGCGGGAGCCATCGGCATGAGGTCGCCGAGCTGCGTCCACAGCGGGTTGAGGTTCTCGGTCTTGAAGTCGTCGTAGAGCTTCTGCAGCTCGGGAGCGGTGGTCTCGGTGGCGGTCATGATTCTCCTCGTGAAACGTGCAACACATTTCCGGCGTCGGCTCCAACGTAGGCCCGACCGTTCGAGAGGGGGAACCTATTTCTGCTGTGCGGAAACTGCGTCGTCGGTCCGCTCGAGGCCCGCGACATCGACCTCGATGCCCCGCACCCCCGCCTGCAACTGGGCAACGAGGTGCCCGCGCAGGTGTTGCCGGTAGCGGTTGATCGGCACCGCCGCGGTGAGCGCCCCGATGGCGCTGCCGCTGCCGTTACGGATCTTGACACCGATCGCGGCCACACCCTCCTCGGTCTGCTCGACGTTCACCGCAAATCCCACTTTCCGTGCCGCCTCGAGTTCGTGGACGAACTCTTCGAATTCGCCGATGGCCATCCGCCGGTCGGTCTCGTATGCCCGCGGCGGGCTCGGGGTGATGTGCGGTTCGTCCGCCGGCCTGAGATACAGCTGCTCGAGCACTGCCCGCGGCAGCTCCGCCAGCAGGATGCGCCCACCTGCGGTGAGCTCGGCGGGAAGCACCTGACCTTGCCGGTCACCGACCCGCAGGATCGATTCGGTTTCCGCGGTCCACAGGAACCGGGCCTGGGATCCGACGCGGATGACGAGATTGATCGTCTCCCCTGTCAAGGTCGCCAGTGCTTCCATGTGCGGGCGGCACAGATCGGTGAATTCCCGGGTCCAGCCCTGTCGCGCGGGCCCGACTCCCATCGCCGGACCGGGGTGATAGCGCCGCTTCTCGTCCTGCACCGCGAACCCACGGTAGACGAGCATCGCGAGCAACCGGTGGGCAGTCGACGGGGCGGTGCCGAGTTCTTCGGCGGCGTCCTTGAGCCGTAACGCTCCGACATCGCGGAGCAACTGAAGAAGACGCAAGGCGTTGTCCACCGACTCCAGGGCGTACGACGGCTTTCGAATCGGACTCGGTTTTTTCTGCATAACAGAACTTTATTGCGTGGCGAGCGTGAGGCGCACCACGGTATAGGAATGCACTCCGCCCCCGGACCCGCTGCGCAGGTCGAAGGTAAATTGATCCTGCCGCGCGCCAAAGCTATGGCCGTCATCGTCTGCTGGCTGTTCGTCGTCTTCGACGGTTACGACCTCATCGTCTACGGCAACGTCATCTCGAGCCTGCAGAACGAGTGGGGCATCAGCTCCTCTACCGCCGGCACACTCGGCAGCCTGGCGTTCCTGGGAATGATGATCGGCGCGGTCCTCGCCGGCCGGCTGTCCGATGCCATCGGGCGCAAGACCGCGGTCATCGGCTGCGTCGTGGTCCTGTCGGTGTTCACGGTGCTCTGCGCTGCAGCCACCGGGCCGATCATGTTCGGCGCGATGCGACTCGTCGCCGGCCTCGGCCTCGGCGGGCTGGTTCCGACCGCGAACGCACTCGCCGCCGAACTCCTGCCGCCGAAGTGGCGTGCCGCGGTTGCCACGATGATGATGTCCGGTGTCCCGATCGGCGGATCCGTCGCGGCGCTCGTCGGCATCCCGGTGATCCCCAACTGGGGGTGGCGTCCGATGTTCCTCTTCGCCCTCGTTCCCCTCGTCGTGCTCGTGCCACTCGCGATCAAGTTCCTGCCGAACACCAATCCGATGGCCGCCGGCGATCCGGAAGGTGCCGGGTTCAAGCGACTCCTCGGTCCCCGGTTCCGCATGATCAGCATCATGTTCGCGCTGGTCACCGTGGTCACCCTGCTCGCGTGGTACGGACTCGGTACGTGGCTGCCCAAACTCATGCAGGGTGAGGGCACCGACCTCGGCAGCGCCCTGACCTTCACCCTCGCCCTGAACCTCGGCGCGGTCGCCGGCTCGTTCATCACCGCCTGGGGCGGCGTCCGGTTCGGCACCGTACCGACGAGCATCATCGCCGCGCTCCTCGCCGGTGTGTCACTGTTGCTGCTGCTGACCGATCCCCCGGTGGCCGCCGTCTACGTCATCTTCGTCCTGGCCGGTGTCGGCACTCACGGGACGCAGTGCCTGATCATCGCCGCGGTCGCGTCGTACTATCCCGACAACCTGCGCGGGACCGCGCTGGGCTGGGCGCTCGGTGTCGGACGCATCGGTGCTGTCGCCGCCCCGCAGATCGGTGGCTGGCTGCTCGCCGCCGGCCTCGGCGCAGACTCCAACTTCATCCTGTTCGGTGTCAGCGCACTCATCGCGTCGATCCTGCTCACCGTGATCTGGCGCAAATACGAGACCACCCACGACGCACCCCGCCTCGTGCCGATCGGGCACTGATGCGTCGCATCCCCGAAGCAAGACCTATTGATTTCGAAACCCGAAGGAGTGTCATGTCCGAACTGAAGGACGCGCGAGTTCTGATCGCCGGCGGCGGCATCGGTGGCGTCGCCAATGCCCTTGCCCTCGCCCTGAAGGGTGCCGAGGTCACGCTGTTCGAGCGCGCACCGGAGTTCGGCGAAGTGGGTGCCGGCCTGCAGATCGGCCCGCACGGCTCCCGGATTCTCCAGTCGCTGGGTGTCTACGACGAGGTCATCGCCAAGGGCGTGCTGCCGAAGAACCTCGTCTTCCGCGACGCGGTGACCGCCGAGATCCTCACCAAGGTCGACCTCGGACACGATTACCAGCAGCACTACGGCGGCGTGTACTTCGTTGTGCACCGCTCCGATCTGCATTCGGTCCTCGTCGACGCAGCGCGCAGGGCGGGTGCCGATCTTCGCAACAACGCCACCGTCACCGACGTCGTCACCGAGGGTGACAAGGTTCGCGTCGTGCTCGAGAACGGCGAAGAACATGTCGGGGACATCGCGCTCGGCATGGACGGACTGCACTCGCGGTTGCGTCCCAAGCTGTCCGACGACAAGCCGGTCGGGTCCGGCTACGTGGCCTTCCGTGGCACGTTCCCGATGAACGAGGTCCCGCTCGAAGAGGAGATCGAGGACGTCGTCGGGTACATCGGCCCGCGCTGCCACTTCATCCAGTACCCCCTGCGTCAGGGTGAGATGCTCAACCAGGTCGCCGTGTTCCAGTCGCCGGCATTCCTGCGTGGCGAGGAAATGTGGGGCAGCCCTGAAGAACTCGCGCACGCGTACGACCACTGCCACGAATCCGTGCAGGCTGCACTGAAGTACCTGTGGACCGATCGCTGGTGGCCGATGTTCGACCGCAACCCGATCGACAACTGGGTCGACGGCCGCATGCTCCTCCTCGGCGATTCCGCGCACCCGCCGCTGCAGTACCTCGCGTCGGGCGCCGTGATGGCGCTCGAGGACGCCAAGTGCCTCGCCGACTACGCTGCCGAGGACTACAGGGGCGACAACGCCAACTGGCCGAAGATCCTGCAGGACGTCAATGCCGAACGTGCACCGCGCTGCAACCGCATCTTGACGGTCGGGCGCATGTGGGGCGATCTGTGGCATCTCGACGGCGCCGGCCGCGAAGGCCGCAACGAGCTGTTCCGCATCCGCGACACCTCGAGTTACAAGTACACCGACTGGCTGTGGGGTTACAGCTCCGACCGCAACCGCTGAGCCGGTTCAGGCAAGGTCGGTGAGGGCGGAGAGTCTGCGCTCCGCCCTCACCACCGCCTCGCGCGCAGCGGCGAGGTCGTCCCGGATCGCTTCGAGTTGCCGGTGCATACCGAGCGTCATGTCGCCCGCTTCGGGGATGGCGACGACGAATGAGCCGCTCCCCCTCCGCGTTTCGATGAGCCCCTCCATCCGCAGGACTTCCTGGGCGTCCTTGACGACGGACGGTGACACATCGTAGTGAGCGGCGAGTTCGTGCACGCCGGGAAGTTGTTCTCCGACAGACCATTCCTTCCACGTCATCCGATGCTTGAGGTCGGTGGCGACACCTTCGTATTTGTAAGCCATGTCCCGACAATAACACTTTTACGGTTTACTGACATAGTCGATTGTGTCGATCACTGCTGCGGCCGTCCGAAATCCCACCGCGAGTGCGACCCGAGATGCAGACTCTCCAGGACTGGCATGCTGCGGGGCGCCGCGAGGTGACCGGAAACGAACGGAAAGCAGGGGCGATGTCGAGCGATCGAACCACACTGCGCGCCGCGGTCGTCGGAGGCGGGATCATCGGTGCCGCGACCGCCCGGCGTCTCACGATGCTGGGCGCCGACGTCACCCTGTTCGAGAAGGAACCCCGGTTGGCGGCACACCAGACCGGCCACAACAGCGGCGTCGTGCACGCGGGACTGTACTACCTGCCGGGCAGTCTCAAAGCCCGCCTGTGCCGGCGCGGCGTCGAGTTGCTGCGAGAGTTCGCCTCCGACAAGGACCTGCCCTACGACGAGTGCGGGAAACTCGTCGTCGCACTGGACACCTCCGAAATCGAGCGACTCGACGCGATCGAGTCCCGCGCGCGGGCCAACGGCGTACCGGAGATCAGGCGCCTCGACAGCGCCGGGATCGCACTGATCGAACCGCACACGCGCGGGATCTCCGCCCTGCACTCGCCCCGCACTGCCATCACCGATTTCGTTGCCGTCACACACGCGCTCGCGCAGGACGTGACGGACGCGGGAGGAACGGTGCGTACCGGCACTCCCGTCACCGGCCTGCACGTCGTGGGCAACCAGGTTGCCGTCGAAACCCCGGACGATTCAAGCACATTCGATGTCGTGGTGACCTGCGCGGGGCTGCAGTCCGACCGTCTGTCCCACGCCGCCGGAGATGTCCGGGATCCGCGGATCGTTCCGTTCCTCGGCGACTACAAACTCTTGAAGCCGGATGCCGCGGCGAAGGTGCGCGGTCTGATCTACCCGGTGCCCGATCCTCGTTACCCGTTCCTGGGGGTTCACCTGACGAAGCGGATCGACGGTGAAGTCATGGTCGGTCCCAACGCCTTCCTCTCCCCCGGCCGGGAAGCGTACGGACGCGGCGGCCGGGTGTGGCGCGACCTGCGCGACGCGGTCGCGTTTCCCGGCTTCGCGCGGTTCGCGCTGCACAACCTCCCGGCTGCCTCCCGGGAACTGCGCACCGCGGTGAGCACGCGGCGTTTCGTCGCCGAAGCCGCCCGGTATGTGCCCGGACTGACCGTCGACGATGTGCGTCCCGGCCCGCGCGGCATCCGCGCCCAGGCGATGAACGCCGACGGCACCCTCGAAGACGACTTCGTCATCACCGGTCACGGACGGATCGTGCACCTGCGCAACGCCCCATCCCCCGGCGCGACGTCGTCGATGGCAATCGCGGAATATCTCGTCGACAAGGTGCTCGAGCGGGTCCGCTGACCGGCGGCGATGTCGCGGATGTTCCCCGAAGGCGTTCACGGGGCATGCTGCATCGACAGATCGACAGGAAGACCGACACCTACGAACGGGAGACGACATGGCACGAGTCGCGATATTCGGCGGACACGGTAAGGTCGCCTTACACCTCGAGCGGCTTCTCGCGGACGCCGGACACGACACCACCGCACTGATCCGCAATCCGGACCACGCCGACGACGTCCGCGCCGCCGGTGCGACACCGGTGGTCGCCGACGTCGAGCACCTCGATGCCGACGCACTCGCGAAGCTCCTGGCCGGGCACGATGCGATCGTGTGGTCGGCCGGAGCCGGCGGCGGCAACCCGGATCGCACCTATGCCGTGGACCGAGATGCTGCGATCGCATCGATGGACGCCGCCCGGAAGGCCGCAGTCCAGCGCTACGTGATGGTGTCCTACTTCGGTGCCGGACCCGATCACGGAGTAGCACCGGACAATCCGTTCTATGCCTACGCGGAGGCGAAGGCCGCAGCCGATGCACACTTGCGGGGAACACACCTCGACTGGACGATCCTGGGACCGAGCGGCCTCACGATGGACCCGCCGGCCGGCCGGATCGAGGTCGGCGCCTCGTCCGGGAGCACAGTCTCGCGCGCGGATGTCGCGGCAGTGGCAGCGGCCGTTCTGGATCGTCGGCACACCGTAGGCCGCACGATCGAGTTCAACACCGGCGACATTCCCATCGAGGAGGCGCTCGACGCCATCGGGTGAGACCGCCGTACGTTCGAAGTCGTACGGGAAATACATCCTGGGGCGGACGACAACGGCATACCGGAAATCTAGCGTCGTCGGTATGTCGTCGTCGCACCCCTACGCTCCACGTACCGTTGTCGCAGTCGCCTACAGCTGGATCACGCTGATCGCCTTCGGCGGAATCCTCGCCGAGACAATCATCCTGTATCCCAATATCTTCCATGACGCTCCCGCCTCGCTCGAGGAAGCCGACCGGTTCTTCTCACAGGCCGGCCCCGGGGACTACTTCCGGCCCCTGGGTGCCGCGACCGTGGTCCTCGCCGTTGCCACCGTCGTGCTGCTGCGCCACCACCGGGCCGCACGGTTGTGGGCGGCGGCGAGCCTGTGCACACTCGTCGCGGGCGAGTTCGCCTTCTCCGCGCTGTACTTCTGGCCGCGCAACACCATCATGTTCGACGAAGGTCCGGCCGTGCACTCTGTCGAGGTCCTGCGACAGACCGCCGCCGAGTTCGAGACGGGACACTGGGTCCGGATGGCTGTGAGCGGTGTAACCGCTGTCCTGGCCTTCGTCGCGCTGTTCCGTCTGATGCAGAACCCGCAGTTCCGTGATGAACGACCGGCGCCGAGCAGTAATCTCACCGACGTGGCATCACCGCCGCGTCGGTGAGATGCGGCAGGCGCGACAGGAAGGAGACAGCGATCTCCGTCGAGGTCACCCCACCCGCCGAAAACACGCCCCGCAGAGACCGTGCGGTCGACGCCGCGCTCGCCGCGGCGGTGTTCACGGTGGTGGGTGTCGCGATCGCGTCCGAGGTGGATGACGATTCTGTCGCCTCCCCCGTCGCCTACCTGTTCGGAGTGTTCTTCGCCGCGCCGATGTTCTTCCGCCGGCGGTACCCGGTCGCGGTCCTGGGCGTCACCGCGGTGGTTCTCGTCGCGTACTACGCCTTGTCCTTCCCGCCGATCGGGCTGGCGCTGCCCCTTGCGGCCGCGCTGTACTCGGCCGCCGAACAGGGATACCTGCGATGGGCAGCCGGAGTCGCGACCGGGTTGCTGGTGCTGTCGACGTCGGTGCGGATCGGACAGGGCGACGACCTGTCGTATCTGCTGGGGTTCGAGCTGGCCGGGTCCATCGGCCTCATGGCCGCGGTGATCGCGCTCGGCGACAGCGTGCGCTCCCGCCGGATGCTGCGAAGAGAGATGGTGCGCAGGGTGCGCGCCGCCGAGATCGAGCGGGAGCGTGAATCCACCCGCCGCGTCGAGCAGGAACGGCTCCAGATCGCCCGTGATCTGCACGATCTGCTCGCCCACACGATCTCGGTGATCTCACTGCACACCGATGTGGCCACCGAAGCGCTGGAAGATGATCCGCGCCGTGCGCGCAGTTCACTGACCTCGGTCCGCGCGGCGTGTACCCGCGCCGTCGGGGAGTTGCACGCCACCGTCGAAGCACTCCGCGCGCCGGCCGACGCCGGAGCGGGAAACGAGCGAGGGCCCACCCCGGGACTCGCCGACCTGACGCACCTCGGCGACGTCGTATCCGCAGCCGGGGTGGCCGTGCGGGTACAGACGCGGGGGGAACCGGGATCGTTGTCGGCCGTGGCCGATGCCACCGCATATCGGGTCGTGCAGGAAGCGCTCAGCAACGTGCTGCGCCATGCGGATGCAACGGAAGTGGTTGTCGCGCTGGATTATCGCGACGGTCTTCTGAAGTTGTCGATCGCCGACAACGGCCGGGGTCCGAGCGGCGGGACGTCGCGCGGATGGGGCCTCGCCGGCATGCGCGAACGCGTGGGACTGCTCGGCGGAACCCTGAGCACCGAAGCGCCGGAAGGCGGCGGGTTCGTCGTGGAAGCGCTGATTCCGGCCGGAGGGCGGCCGTGATCCGGGTGGTGATCGTCGACGATCAGGCCCTCGTCCGGGAAGGGTTGCGCGCGTTGCTCGAACACACCGACGACATCACCGTGGTCGGTGAGGCCGAAGACGGCGACCGCGCTGTCCGGGTCGTGACCACCACGGTTCCGGACGTGGTGTTGATGGATATCCGGATGCGCGGCATCGACGGAATCGAGGCGACTCGCCGCGTCACTCGCGACCCGGCATTGCGGGACGTCCGGGTCGTGGTGCTCACGACCTTCGACTCCGACGACAACGTGCTCGACGCGGTGCGCGCCGGCGCCGTCGGGTTCCTTCTGAAGGACACGTCGCCGACGGATCTGCGGGCGGCGATCCGCACGGTTGCCGCCGGGGACGCGATGCTGTCCCCGGCGGTCACCGAGCGCGTCATGCAGGCCGCTGCCCGTAGCGCGCAGCCGCTCGACGCGGGACGGCTGAGCGTGCTCACCGAACGCGAGCGGGAGATCCTCGCCGAGGTGGGCACGGGCCTGTCGAACGACGAGATCGGGCGGAAGCTGTTCATCAGCCCGGCAACCGTGCGGACACATGTCACCCGGATTCTCGCCAAACTCGCCGCGCGCGATCGTGCGGGGCTGGTA
>NZ_JAUZMZ010000150.1:0-11098 GCF_036327435.1 Rhodococcus chondri
AGCGCTGCTCGCGGGTATCGCGGCAGGGGAGAGCATTGTGGCCACCGTGGTCGCCGCGCGCGACGATGCGTCTGCGCACGGCAGCGTGTTCCGGGCGGAGTCGATCGGCGACAACGTATTCGTTACCGGCAGAGCAGAGTTCGTTGTCGACGGTGACATCGCGGACACCGTGCTGGTGCCGGCAGCCGACGAGTCCGGTGCAGTCGGCCTCTACGCGATCGACGCGTCCGATCTGAGTGTCGAGCGCATGACGACCACCGACGCGACTCGCGTCCTGTCCGTCGTCCACGCGGAGGCTGCTCGGGCCACGCTGCTGGGCGAGGAGGCACCGCTCGACTGGATCCGTGACCGCGCCGTCGTCGCGCTGGCGTGCGAGAGCCTCGGGGTCGCACGGGCGTGCCTGGCCGCGTCGGTGGCCTACGCCGGCAGTCGCGTCCAGTTCGGCCGGCCCATCGGCGGTTTCCAGGCCATCAAGCATGCCCTGGCCGAGGTGGCCGTCGCCGTCGAGCTCGCGGAATCCGCCGTCGCCCATGCCGTGTGGGCAGTCGAGGAGGGCACCGATCACGATCTCGCAGAAGCCGCCGCCATTGCCGCGCTCGCGTGTGGTGATGCCGCGACCCTCGCGACCGAGAAGAACGTCCAGGTGCACGGCGGCATCGGATTCACCTGGGAACACACCGCGCACCTGTACTACCGTCGCGCCCTGAGCTCCGGGGTGCTGTGGGGGAGCGGTGACGACCACGCCCAACGTCTGTACCTGCTCGCAGTTACCGCAGGAGACAGCAGCGGCACATCCACCATCGACCCCACGAGCGAGCCGGCGTCCGCCGAACTCTCCCTCACTGAGTCCTGATCACAGCTCGGTCAGAAAGCGAGAACACCGTGTCCCACGTCTCCGTACGCCAGCTGCTCAAGAACTTCGACGGCAAACCCCCGACAGTGGCCGTCGACCACCTCGATCTCGAGGTCGAGGACGGCGAATTCCTGGTACTGCTCGGCCCGTCGGGCTGTGGCAAGACCACCACTCTCCGTTGCCTCGCCGGTCTCGAACAACCGGCCGGCGGTTCCATCACGCTGGGCGACCAGGTGGTATTCGATCGCAGCCGGGGCATCAACCTCACTCCGGACAAGCGCTTCATCGGCATGGTCTTCCAGTCCTACGCGCTGTGGCCGCACATGACGGTGCGCAAGAACATCGCCTACCCGCTCAAGTCCCGCAAGCTCTTCGATGCCCTCGACAGCGGACGCGTCGAAGAGACCGCTGCCCTCGTGGACTGTGAGCGTCTGCTCGACCGCCTTCCCGCGGAACTATCGGGTGGGCAGCAGCAGCGCGTCGCGCTGGCTCGCGGCCTGGTCTCGCACCCCGACCTGGTGCTGTTCGACGAGCCGCTGAGCAACCTCGACGCCCGGCTGCGTGATCAGGTGCGGGCCGAGCTCCACGACCTCCACCAGCGCAAGCCGTTCACGGCGGTGTTCGTCACGCACGATCAGAGCGAAGCGTTGGCTCTGGGCACCCGCATGGCAATCATGAAGGCCGGCAAAATCGTCCAGATCGGCCCGCCGCGTGAAGTGTTCGAAGAGCCGGTCGACGAATACGTCGCGGGCTTCACCGGCATGTCCAATCGTGTGCCGTGCGAGTACGTCGACGGTCGCTGGTACGCGCTGGGTACCGAGATCCACGGCATGCAGCCGCGCGCCGCTTCCTCGATCGGGTCGTTCATCATCCGGTTGCGCCCCGAGAAGGTCCGACTGGTTACGGACGCGTCCGATCTCCGGCCCGGTGAGGCCGGCATGGCAGTGCACGTCGATGACGTCGAATACGGCGGCCTGCACCTGGACGTCATGCTCTCGGTCGATGTCGAGGGCTCGCGTCGCCGTGAACTGCATGCCCGCGTCTCCACGTTCGATTCGTCACGAGCGCCGCGTGTGGTGTCCCGCGGTGCCCGGATGATTCTCGCGTTCGATCCGGTCGACGGCCGGACCTTCGATACCGACGGCAATGCACTGCCGATGGAACAGCAGGCGCTCGTCGGCGCCTTGGCCGGGTGAGCACGATGGCCACATTGACTCTGCAACGGACCGAGACCCGCGAGCCGGCTCCCGCCGCCCCCGGGGGCCTGCAGAACGAGGCAGTCCGGACCGGTGCGCGCCGCTTGGGCGTCATCGCATTCGTCGCGCTGCTCGCGTATCTGGTGATCGTCCCGATCGTGCGCCTGCAGTTCACCGCGTTCGAAGACGGCGCGGCCGGGTACTCGCGGGCATTCGGTCTCGCACGAATCGGGCAAATCCTCTGGAATACGGTCGGTTTGGCGATCGGCTCACTGGTCATCGCCATGGTGCTGGGCACCGCGCTTGCGTGGGCGGCCAACCGCCTGCCGCGCCGGCTGGCCCTGCTCGAAATCCTGCCGATCCTGCCGATCGTCATTCCCTCGGTCGCCGCGATCGTCGGCTGGGCGTTCCTGCTGTCGCCGCGGCCCGGCTACCTGAACTCCATGCTGCGCAATCTGCCGTGGTGGTCGAATCTCGAAGAAGGCCCGATCGACATCTACTCGATCGAGTGGATCATTATCATCACCGGCTTCTCACTCAGTTCATTCGTCTACATGTTCGTTCGATCCGGATTCGAGAACGTCAACTCGGAGATGATCGAGGCAGCGCAGGTCTCCGGCATGCCGGAGTGGAAGGTGTTCTTCAAGATCACCCTGCCGTTGTTGCGTCCCACTCTCATCTACGGCGCGGGAGTCGCGCTTCTGCTCGGCCTCGGCCAGTTCACCGGGCCGCTGCTGTTGGGCACCAACTCCGGTGTCAGTGTTCTCACCACCGAAATGTACTTCCAGATCAGTGACAGTCCGGCACAGTTCGCCACCGCCGCGGCGCTCGGCTCGCCGCTCCTGGTCGTCGGTATCGTCGTGGTGTTCGCGCAGAAGGCCATGCTCGGTAACCAGCGTCGCTTCGTCACCCACGGTGGGAAGGCGTTCAAGTCGCAGGGCCGGCCGTCCAAGACCGGCGTCGTGGTGATCTTGATGTTCTCGCTGTTCTCGACCGTCTTGCCGCTGCTCGCTCTCGTGTTCGTATCCTTGTCGCGGTACTGGAGTGGAACGATCAGTTTCGATGCGCTGACGTTCGACAACTTCAGCACCATCTTCTCCGGAACGGCGGTCCCCGCTGCCATCGGCAACAGCCTGATGTTCTCCCTCGTCGCCATGGCGATCGTGCTGCCGCTGGGATTCATCGCCGCGAATCTGATCGTGCGCGGTCAGCGTTACCCCGTGTTGCGCCTGGTCGTCGACGTGCTGGTGTCGATGCCGCTCGGTGTGCCCGCGGTGATCTTCGGCGCGGCGTTCCTGCTGACCTACACCCAGGGCCCGATTGTCCTGTACGGAACCCCGTGGGTCGTCATCTTGGTATACGTGACATTGATGCTGCCGTTCGCGACCCGCATGCAACTGTCGACAATGCTCGCACTCGGCGACAGTTACCTCGAAGCGTCGCGGGTGAGTGGTGCGGGATTCATCGCCACCAACGTCAAAATTCTGCTGCCGCTGATGCGTGGAAGTCTCGGCGGTACCGCGGCACTGTTGTTCGTGTTGCTCACCCACGAGTTCACGGCGTCGTTGCTGGTGCGTGCGTCCCGGACGCAGGTCATGGGCACGATCCTGTTCGAGTACTGGTCCAACGGCGGCTACCCGCTCGTCGCCGCCGTGGCACTGGTGATGACCGGCGTGACCGCCGTGGGTGTCGCAGCGGCGATGCTGGTCGGTGGCGCGGACGCGATGAGCAAGATGTAGGTTCGCCCAACTGCCCGGCCGGCCACCGTCGGCCGGGCAGTGCCGTTTTCGACGAAGTTCGACGAGAGAAGCGGAACGACAGTGGAGACAAGCGAATACCCGGAATGGATCCGCGGTGCGGGGGTCGTCGTCACCGGCGCCGGCAACGGGATCGGTCGTGCGCTCGCGCAGCGCTTGGCGGCGGCCGGTGCGCGCGTAGTGGTCAACGATCTCGACACCGATGCATGCCGTGCCGTCGCCGATGAGATCGGCGGTATCGCGGTTCCCGGCGACGCCGCCGGTGAGGATGCGGTGATCGCACTCATCGAGCGGGCGCGACGGGAATTAGGCTCGGTGGACGCCTATTTCGCCAACGCAGGTATCGAAACCGGACCGGTCGACACCGAAGCCGCGTGGGAGCGGTCGTGGAACGTGAACGTGATGGGACACGTGCGTGCCGCGCGGGAACTGGTACCGGAATGGCTCGAGCGCGGTCGCGGACGCTTCGTCGTGACCGCCTCTGCGGCGGGGCTTCTCACGATGCTCGGGTCGGCGCCGTATTCGGTGTCCAAACACGCGGCCGTCGCGCACGCCGAATGGTTGTCGGCCACCTACGGCGACCGGGGTATCACGGTCCAGTGCTTGTGCCCGCAGGGAGTACGTACGAATTTGCTGCCCACAGACGAAGCCGGGTCGGTGATCTTCGAGAACAACGTCCTCGAACCCGGCGACGTCGCGGACGAGGTGATGCGCGCCCTGGCCCACGAGAACTTCCTGATCCTCCCGCATCGTGAGGTCGCGGAGTACTACGCGGGCCGGGCGAGCAACACCGATCGCTGGCTGCGCGGGATGCGCCGGATTCAGCGGCGCATCGACGAGTTGAAGTCGGCTCGCGCGACACGGTGACCGGGCCCGCCCAGTCACCTCAGGTACAGCCGGACCTTGTCGATCTCGTTGCGCAGCAGGTCAATTTCTTGCGCACTGGGCGGATCGGTGACCGTCAGTGCTGCGGACACCTTCAGGTCCCAGCCGGTTGCCGCGCGTACCTGGTCGACGGTGACGCCCCCGTGGATGCTCGTCAGTTCCAGTTCGTCGAACGGACCGGTGCGCGACAGCACGCCGAGGCTGGTGAAGACCTTGGTGACGCCGCGGCCGCGAGGCATGATGCCCACTCCGGCCTCGCGTGCGCGGACCGGACTGGGTGAGGTGCAGAAGTCGAGTTCGGCGGGGAACGCGCTGGGGTCGTGGCGGCGCATGATGACGAAGACTTCGCCGGCGTTGGGCATGATCTCCACGGCGCCGCCACCGCCGGGCAGTCGCACGGTGGGCTTGTCCCAATCGCCGATGACACTCGTGTTGAGGCTGCCGTGGCGGTCGATCTGTGCCGCCCCGAGGAACCCCACGTCGACGTTTCCGCCCTGCAGGACGTACCCGAACAGCGATGCCATCGAGACGACGGATTCGGCTCCGGACACCACGACGGAGTCGGCGATGCCCTCGGCCATCCCTTCCGGATGCGCACCGCACACGCCGGACTCGTAGATCAGTTCCACGTCGGGGTTCGATGTGCGCCGGGCGAGGTCCACCGCGAGGGTGGGCAGTCCGACGCCCGCGAAAACGCGTGCCTTACCCGCAAGCTCGCGGGCCGCGACCGAGACGATCAGCTCGGTGGTCGAGAATGCTTCAGTAGCGATGGTCATTTGCGGCTCCCGTAGTTGACGGTCCCGGAGAATCGTGGTGCGACCTCGAGGTCGGTCCAGTAGTCGTCGCCGAGCTTGGTGAGGTACTCCTCGTGGTCGGCGGTGCCGAGAACCCATTCCTTCAGCCACGTGCGCAGCGCCTGTGGATCCTTGCTGATCGCCGTCCACTCGCGGTAGAAGGCGCAGTCGCGGTCGTAGTAGCCCTGGGCGTACGACGGGTGTGCACCGCGCGGGCACACGACCACGGCGTCGACGGCGTGCGAGGGGATGAGGGTGCGGCTGGGATCGGAGCGGACGGTGTCGTCGTCGACGATCTCCTCGACGACGACGATCGCCCTCTTCGCCGCGTACACGGCCTCCTGCTGCACGCCTGCGATGCCCCAGATCTGGATGTTGCCGGCGCGGTCGGCGCGCTGCGCGTGGATGATGGTGACGTCGGGGTTCAGCGGCGGGACCACGTAGGTGCTGCCTTCGCCGTACGGATCCTGAACGAGCTTGATGTTCGGATTCAGTGCGGGCAGGTCACTTCCGGCATACGAGCGCAGCGGGAAGAAGGGCAGTCCGGCGGCCCCGGCCTGATAGCGGCACACCATGCCGTAGTGGCTGTACTCTTCGACCTCGAGTTTGACGGGGTCGTGTTTCTCGATGCGTCGGCGGATCTCGTACAGCGACCCTGCGGAACCGCTCGCGAAGAACGATGCCACGAGTTTGGAGACGCAGTCGGCGGCGATCATCTGGTCGGAGATGATGTCCGGCGTCATGCGGCACAGTGTGAGGTTGGTGCGCTTCTGCCGGATGATCTCGTGTGCTGCCGCGAACGGGATGAGATGTGAAAAGCCCTCGAGGGCAACGGTCATCCCGTCCTGCACATAGGTCGCGACGGCGTCGCGCATGGTCATGACTTTGTCTGCTGGCATAACGGTCTCCTGCCGCGTCTGTCGTTGTGTTCGACTGTGACACACGCAATAGATGCAGTCCAATACAAAGTATTGCCGCATTTATTGCGGGAAACGCAATAATGGTTCGGGTGGAGATACATCAGATCCGAGCGTTCCTGGCGGTGGCGGAGGAACTGCACTTCGGTCGGGCCGCGCAGCGCCTGCACATCGCCCAGCCGCCGCTGAGCAGAACCATCCGGCAGCTCGAGAAGCGGCTCGGTGCAACGCTGTTCGAGCGCAGCACACGCAGCGTGCAGCTCACCGAGTCGGGGAAGGCCCTCGTCGGGCCCGCTCGCGCGATCCTCGACGCGGTCCGCCTCGCGGAGATGGCGGTGACCGCCGCGGGACGCGGCCAGACCGGCCGGGTACGGATCGGATTCGCGGGGTCGTCGTCGCACCACCTGGTCGGTACCTGGGCGAAGCTGGTGCGACGTACGCATCCCGGAATCGAATTCGTGCTCACCAGTTCGGCATACGCGAGCGAAGTCGTCAACAGGCTGTCGGAGGGCACGCTGGACATCGGCATCGTCCGGCTGCTCTTCTTCCCACCGGGTATCGCCTCGCGGGTCATCGGTCACGAGGACCTCGTCGTCGCGCTTCCCCGAAGCCATGCACTCGCAGCGGCGGCGAGTGTGCGACTGGCCGACCTCGCCGGCGAATCCTGGGTGATGCTCCCCGCCGAGCCGGGTTCCATGCTGCGGGAGTTGCTCCTGCGCCTTGCCCACGATGCCGGATTCACTCCTCGCATCGTGCAGAGCGCTCCCGACTCGCTGTCGCTGGTTGCGCTCGTATCGGCAGAGGTGGGCTGCACGCTGACGGTGTCGTCGGTGGCGCAGCACGTCGTCAATTCCGATGTCGTGTTCGTGCCGCTCGCCGACCAGACCGCGCCGCTCGACGTCCGGCTCGTGTGGCGTGCGGACGATCCGAGTTCTGCTCTCGCGGAGGTTCTGCGGTTGTCCGAGGAAGCCTTGCCGACACCGATGATGTGAGCGGGCCGGCCGACAGCATCGTCGGCCGGCCCGCTCACATCCGTTCCTGCTAGGCGGGAACGTGTGCGCGTGCTGTCCGGACGACGGGGTCGGTCGCGTCCCGTGCCGCGGCCCCGTCGTCTGCGGCGTCTGCGATCTCGGCAGCTGCAGCGTCGCGGCGTTCCAGTTCGAGTTCGTCCGCGTCGGACTGCTCCGCGCTCGACAGCGCCTTGGGGTCGTACCCGGTGCGCTTGAGCAGCAGCAGGGTGCACACCAGCGACACCGCAGCGTAGGCTGCCGCCGCGATCGCGACGCCGGTGACGTCGCCGGACGAATTGAGGATCCACTGTGCGAGCACCGGTGTGCCGCCGCCGACGATGAGCGAGCACAGCTGGTAGGCGGCGGACAGGCCCGAGTACCGGATGTTCGCGGGGAAGGCCCTGGCAAGAAGGCCTGCGATCGCCCCGTAGAACATCGAGTGCGGAATGGTGGCCAGGCACATGCCGATTGCGGCGATGGCGAAGGTTTCGGTACGGATCGCGAAGAACATCGCCGGCATCAGGAACAACTCGGGCACGATCATCAGGCACATGGCCTTGCGCATGTCGATCTTCGAGACGAGCACCGCGCCGAAGGGCTGCACGATGAACTGCACAACCAGGGCGATCGCGATGATGCTGAGGAACGTACCGCGTTCGTAGCCGAGTTCGTTTGTGGCCCAAGACAAGGCAAATGTGTTCTTGAAGTAGGTGACCTGGGCGAGCGGCAGTGCGCCGGCGCCGAGAAGGACCAGCACCCAGTGCTTGCGCAGCACCTCGCCGATCGGGAGCTTGACGGTCTTCTTGCGGGCCAGCACGGCCTTCATCGCGTCCGACTCCTCGAGCTTGAGCCGGATGATCATGCCGACGATGACGAGCAGCGCCGAGAAGATGAACGGGATACGCCATCCGTAGAGCAGGAACTCCGGGGTGGGCATCGCGGCGAGGAAGAAGAACGCCATGGTGGCGAGCAGGTTTCCTGCCGGGGAGCCCTGCTGCGCGAACGCCGAGTACAGGATGCCCTTGCCCTTGGGGGCGTTTTCGCTGGCGATGAGGACGGCGCCACCCCATTCACCACCGACGGCGATGCCCTGGACCACTCGCAGGAACACGAGCAGGGCCGGTGCCCACATTCCGATCTGCGCGTAGGTGGGCAGCAGGCCGATGCCGACGGTTGCGAAACCCATCATGATCAGCGTGATCACCAGCGTGTTCTTGCGTCCGATGCGGTCACCGAGATGGCCGAAGATGATGCCGCCGATGGGCCGGGCGAGGAAGCCCGCCCACAGCGTGACGAACGCGAGCAGCGTGCCGACACCGGCCGAGAGTTCGTCGGAGAAGAAGACCTGGCCGAAGACCAGCGCTGCCGCCGTCCCGTAGATGTAGAAGTCGTACCACTCGATGGTGGTACCGATAAAGGAGGCGATGCCGGCCTTGCGGGCCTTCTTCGCCACCTCGCGTTCGGTGGGGGTGGACGTGCTCATGCCGTCGTCCTCTCTGTGCCTCGGCTCGCGAGAGCGACCCGGTGTGTCCTACGTCTCAGATGAGGGTTGCAGCGTCGAGCTTTCCCGTCCAATACCTAATAGCGCTCCGATTATTAGCGAGAATGCATCAATTCGTCGGGTGGTAGACATACAGCCGACTGCACCGACAGGGAGGACACCGGAGTGCGAGCCCATGTAACAGACCGAAACGCCGCCGATTCGGCCGAGCTGCCGCTCGCGGGTTTCACGGTGGTGAGCCTCGAGCAGGCCGTCGCCGCACCACTCGCGACCCGGCATCTCGCGGACCTCGGCGCTCGCGTGATCAAGATCGAGCGCGTCGGAGACGGCGACTTCGCGCGCGACTACGACAGCGCGGTGCTCGGCCTGGCCGCGCATTTCGTCTGGCTCAACCGCGGCAAGGAATCGTTCGCGGTGGACCTCAAGGCGCCTGCGGGCATCGACGCGGTGAAGTCGCTGGTCGCGGAGGCGGATGTCTTCCTGCAGAATCTGGCGCCCGGAGCCGTCGAGCGCCTCGGCCTGGGTGCGGACGTTCTGCGTGCCGAGCATCCGGAACTCGTCGTGGTGAACATGTCCGGGTACGGCTCCGACGGGCCGATGCGCGACCGCAAGGCATACGACCTGCTGGTGCAGGCCGAGAGCGGGCTGTGCTCCATCACCGGCACGCCCGAGACCGCCGTCAAGACCGGTATCCCCACCTCCGACATCGCCGCCGGCATGTATGCGCTCACCTCGATTCAGGCCGCGCTGCTGCGCCGGCACCGCACCGGGGTCGGCGCGACGATCGACGTGTCGATGTTCGACGCCACCTCCGAGTGGCTCGGTTACCCGATGTACCTGCAGATGTATCAGGACCGGCAGGTGCCGCGCATGGGTCTGGCGCACACGTCGATCACCCCGTACGACAAGTACCCGACCGCGGACGGGGAGATCCTCATCGGAGTGCAGAACGACCGCGGTTGGCGGACATTGGTGACCGAGGTGCTCGGAATGCCGGACCTGGCGGACGACCCGCGGTATGCGACGAACGTCGAGCGGGTGCGGCGGCGCGACGAGGTCGACAAGCTGGTCGGCGACGCGACACGCGGTTACCGCAGTGCCGATCTCGACGAGAAGCTCGCCGGCGCCGGCATTCCTGCGGCCCGTCTGCGCGATCTGCGGGGACTCATCGAGCATCCCCAGCTGAGCAGCCGCGACCGCTGGCGTGAGGTGCAGACCGAGGCCGGCACCGTCCGCGCGATCCTGCCGCCGATGAACTTCCGCGATGTCGAGTTGCCGATGGGTCCGGTCCCGGGTCTCGGGCAGCACACCGACGCGGTGCTCGAGGGGCTGGGCCTGACGGAGGAGCAGATCGCGAGGCTGCGCGAGGCCGGCATCGTCGGCTAGATCCTGGCCGGATATGTACGGCCATTGCAGCGCGGGCGCGCCGCTCATATAGGTGTCGTGCGCCGCTCGCATCGCTGATTCGGATGCATCTGCAGGGCGTAGCGATTGACGTCTCCGCACCGGTCGCGAAAAATGGCCGTACAAATCCTTCGTCAGAGGAGCATGGCCATGACCCGAGCGGCACTCGTCGCCCCCGTTCGCACCGCCGTGGGCCGCTTCGGTGGTTCGCTCAAGGATGTGTCGGCGGTGAGCCTCGCGACGACCGTCGTCAAGGAGACCGTCGCGCGAGCGGGCATCGACCCGGCACGCATCGACGAAGTCGTGATGGGCCAGTCCTACGCGAGCTCCGAGGCTCCCTGCATCGGCCGCTGGGCCGCGCTCGATGCCGGTCTGCCGATCTCCGTCGCGGGCATCCAGACCGACCGCCGATGCGGCACCGGCCTGCAGGCCCTCGTCACCGCCGCGATGATGGTGCAGACCGGCGCGGCCGACGCCGTCGTCGCCGGTGGCGTCGAATCGATGAGCAACATCGAGCACTACACGACCGGAGCCCGCTGGGGCACCCGCTCGGGTGGACTGAACCTCTACGACCGACTCGATCGTGGACGCGAACGGTCCCAGCCGGAATGGCGTTTCGGCAGGATCAGCGGAATGATCGAAACCGCGGAGAACGTCGCGAGGCAATGCGGCATCACCCGGGAGGCCTCCGATGCGCTCGCTGCGGAAAGCCACCGACGTGCCCACGCCGCATGGGAATCGGGCCGTTTCGCCGATGAGGTTGTGCCGGTCGAGGTCAAGG
>NZ_JAUZMZ010000151.1:0-11063 GCF_036327435.1 Rhodococcus chondri
TGCAGCTCCAGATAACGAGGCAGCAGCGGCCTTCCCGCGCCGATCGTGACCGGCGCGATCGACACGATCAGTTCGTCGAGCAGGCCGCGGTCGGCGAACTGCCCCGCCAGATCTCCCCCGCCGACCATCCACAGATCACGACCGTCGGAAGCCTCGGCCATCTCGGCATAGACCTCGCGCACATCGGCCTGTGTGAACCGGATGTCCCCCGGCCCGTCCGGTCCCTTCGCGACAGGCAGGTCGTCGCGATGCGTGAACACCCAGCACGGCTGGTCGTACTCCCACTTGTCTTCTCCCGCATGGTCGAGAATCCATCGGTACGTGGAGGCACCCATCACCATCGCCCCGATGCCGGCAATGAATTCGTTGTACCCCGCCGGGCCGTCGTCCTCGGTCCGCCTCGACAACAACCAGTCCAGGGAATGGTCCTCGGTGGCAATGAACCCGTCGAGAGTTGCCGCGGTGTAGAAGATCATTCGCGTCATGGTCAAGCCCTTTCCTGCTCGGGTGGAACTGCTTCCGGTGTGACGCCCCGCTGCCACTCGATGGGGTCGCCGTGATCGACTGTGCGGCCGGCTGCCCGCAGCATGTGACGCACCAGCTGCCGCCGGTGCGCCGAGAATGTGAGAACGTGCGCGATCACGCTGCCCAGCACGAAGCTCTCGGGAGGCACGCACAGCGCATCGATGAGCCGATCGCCCCACGCTCCGCGCCGCTCGATGTCTCGGACGGTCTCCGCCCACTGCGGGGCGACGACGTCGAACCGCGCCTGCAATGCCGCAACGTCGGCATCGCCGCGCACAGGCTGATCCGCTCCGGCCATCGACGCGAGCCAGATTTCCTTGCTCCAGACGAGATTGCCGAGCACCTCCGCGATCGATTCGTCCGGGCCGTCCCACTCGAGCACCGTCAGTCCGGGAAACCGAGGGCGGGTGTACTCGTCGTGGTCGAGGTCGCGCGCGAACTCGAGCAGGAGTCGGGTGTCGTCGAGATCGTGATGGACCAGCTGAGCGGTCACCTGCGCCGCCGCATGGTCCCGGCGGCCGGATTGCAGACCTTCGTCCTCCACCCACAGATGCATGGGTGGGTGGAAGTGCACGCCGTTGGGGGCCGGCAGCCAGTGCGCGACGGGTGTCGGTGGAAGGTCGCGGGTGCCGAAAACACTCGGCGGGTATCCGTAGGCGCGGCTGAATGCCCGGCTGAAACCCTCGACCGAGTCGTAACCGGCAGCGAACGCCGCCTCGGTGACCCCGGCTCCCGAGCGCAGCTGCCACGCGGCCCGCTCGAGCATCACCCGACGACGCAATGCGACCGGGGATTCTCCTGTGCCGAGGCTGAATTGACGGCTGAAGTGCCACGGTGACGCGTAGGCCCCGTGTGCCATGTCGTCGAGGGTTGCGTTGTTCTCGTCGAGCACAGCGTCGAGCAGTTCACGCAGCCGATCGCGCCGGGATCCGGTCATGACAACAGTCTGACCTGCCGGGGCAGGAGCGTGCTTGACCGTTCTTGCTCCACCTCGCCCCCTCGCATCCGGCACGGCGCGGGGCACGGCACCACCCCGTCGTTACTTTCGTGCCCGTGCCGTCGCGCGACGGTTCTCCTTCTCGATCGCGTCGACGAGTTCTGTCTTGGTCATCTTCGAGCGACCGCGGATGTCGAGGCGGCGCGCAACGTCGAGAAGATGCTCCTTGGTGGCGTTCGCGTTCACACCTTCGTGTGTCTCGCCGCCGGCGTCCGGTCCTCCACTCTCGGCGCGTTCGTCCGAGGGACCCCGGCCGGACTTGGCCTCCCAGTGGTCCCCGACCTTCTCGTAGCTGTGCTTGAGCGCTGCGTAACCGACGCGGTACGCGCGTTCCTCGTCGCCGTACTGCTCGAGCGCCGAATCATGTGCCTCGGCGAAGGTCCGCTGCGCCTTCTCCTCGGATCGGCGCAGGGTACTCGGAAGCTCGCTCCGATCGGGAGCGCCGGATTTCTCGGTCTTGGGCATATCGGTGTCCTTCCTGTCCCGTCGTGCCTGTTCGGAGGTGACTGCGCGGCAGCTGCATATGCCGCCGTCCCGCTCATCCGGGCAACGTCTCACCCCCGATCGGGGCAAGAACCTCACCGCTGTAGTACGACGACATCGTGTCCGACGCGAAGAACACATACGAAGGGGCGATCTCGTCCGGCTGCGCGGCCCTGCCGTACGGTGCCTGCTGCCCGAACTCGGCGACCTTTTCCGCATCCATCGTCGCCGGGATCAGTGGCGTCCAGACAGGCCCCGGGGCCACACAATTGACGCGAATCTGCCTGTCGCTCAAAGCTTGCGCCAGGGAGTAGGTCAGCGCGATGACGGCTCCCTTCGTCGCCGAATAGTCGATCAGCGTCTTGTTGCCGCGCAAACCGTTGATCGAGGCGGTGTTGATGATCGCCGATCCGGGTGGAAGGTGCGCGAGCGCTGCCTTGCTGACGTGGAAGAAGCTGTCGATGTTCACGGCGAAGGTGCGCCGCCACTGTTCGTCGTCGAGATCCGCGAAGTCGTCGACCGGTTGCTGGGTACCGGCGTTGTTGACCACGATGTCCAGGCCACCGAGGGCGGCAGCCGCGTCGGCGACCACCGTCCGGCAATGCTGCGCGTCTGCCAGGTCACCGGGATACAGGTGACACGAGCGGCTCTCCCGCCGGACGAGATCCGCGGTGTGCTCGGCGTCCTGCTGTTCTTCGAGGTAGGCGATGGCAACATCGGCGCCTTCCTTCGCGAAGGCCACTGCGACGGCTCGCCCGATACCGGAATCGCCTCCGGTGATCAGCGCTTTGCGTCCCGCGAGCAGATCGCGGCCGCGGTAACCGCGCATCTCGTCTCGGGGCTGCTCGGCCATATCCGCGGTCTCGCCGGGATAGTCGATGGTGTGAGGTGGGCGTTCCTTGTCATCGTCCATGCGACCGCATACCCCGCCGCCGGGGTGAAAACACGCGCCCGTTTTTGCCGGGTTCGGACGGGGTATCCGGTTGCCATGCCTGATGCCATTCGACCCTGCGATCTTTCCGCTGCGTCCCTCCCCACCCCCCGGGGCCCGATCTCCACGGAGGTCGTCGAGCAGCTCGCGCGACCGGCGGACAGCGGAACGTGGCCGATCGCGGTGGGCGGCGCGGACCCGTACGGGGAGGATGTCCAGCTGGCTCTGGCCGTGCTGTACGAACTGCACTACCGCGGATTCGCGGAGGTGGACGCCGCCTGGGAATGGGCGCCGGGACCGCTGGGGTTGCGCGCCGAACTCGAACGGCTGTTCCTGTCGCGCCTGCGCGCCGACGTGCCCGCCGGGGACGACCCGGACGCGGTCTTCGAGGGACTGTGCCGGGAACCGCGGGACGCCTGGGGGGTATCGCACGAACTGGCCGAGCGGGGCACCTGGTCGCAGATGCGGGAGTTCTTCGTGCACCGCTCGATCTATCACCTCAAGGAAGCCGATCCCCACGCCCTCGCGATTCCGCGGTTGAGCGGTCGCGCGAAGGCTGCGCTCGTCGCAGTCGAATTCGACGAATACGGCGGCGGCCGCGCGGACCGAATGCATTCACGCCTGTACGCCGACCTGCTGACGGCCGCCGGTCTGCGCGAGGACTATCTCGGCTACCTCGACGCCGTCCCGGCCGTCACCCTTGCCACCGTCAACTTCATGTCGCTGTGCGGGCTGCACCGCGCACACACACCGATGCTTGTCGGTATGTTCACCGCCGCCGAGATCACGACCGCGCCGAGCGCGCGCCGGATGGCGAAGGCGCTGGAGCGGCTGGGCGCCGAGCAGGCGTGCATCACGTTCTACACCGAGCACATCGAAGCGGACGCGGTGCACGAACAGGTGTTGCGGCACGACGTGGTGGGGGATCTCGTCGCTCGGGATCCGGCATGTGCCACCGATATCGTGTTCGGGGCGGAAGCCGCCGAGTTCCTCGAAGGCCGGCTGGCCGGGCATCTGCTGGGAAACTGGTCTTCGGGGACGACGTCCTTGCGCGCGCCCGTTGCCGCGGTCGGTCAGCCCGTGGGCTGTCCGACCGGAGGCCGGGACCCAGGGACGTTTCAGTCGAGCACGCCGGGTTCGTGGGTCGAGGTACCGCCCGCCCCACGCATCCGCCGGTGACGGAAATTGATCGTGATCATCACCGCTCCGACCAGGAAAAGTACGACAGCGGCGACGATGCCGACTATTGTCCAGCCCCGGTATTCGTCTCCCGCGGCGGCGAGAACCATCGCGATGGCGGCGATGCCTGCGAGCACGCAGCCGTAGCCGATCCATCCCGCGGCCCGGGAGCCGGTGGTGGGGCGCTCATGTCTCGATGTGTTCGTCATGGTCGGCTGATACCCGTTTCTGCTTATCTGCCAAACGCTTTCGCGTGCCGACGCCGCGCGCGGATGCAGTCTAGGACGGTATCCGACGGTCGATCGGGCCGCGTTCGACGAGCGTCGCCAGCTTTTCTCGCGTGCTGCGGGAGCGGAGCACCGGACTGTCGGCGCCGACACCAGCGCGCATTCCGGCGACTGTTTCCTTCCACACCGCGGGACCGTCGTGCCGGGGCGTCCAGTCGAGGATCCTCGCGGCTCGATCACAGTCGAGCATGGGTGTGGTGTAGGCCAGTTCGATCCAGCCGCCCTCCACGGGTTGCACCCGCAGGCGCCATGCAGCTTCGGCCACCGACGACAGCACGCGCCACGGCACCGGTACGGTGCCGCAGCCGAAGGGCGCCACGAAGTCGGCCGCACGCACCGGTACGGACGATGCGAGATTGAATGTCCCTCCCGCTCGGCGTTCGAGTGCGGCGTCGATGGCCGTTGCGATGTCGTCGGAGTGTACTGCGGGAATGGCCAGGCTCCGGTCGATCGGCAGTACCGGAAGGTGATTGGTGATCGCGCTCGGCACGAAGTCCGGCAGGACGTAGCGCTCGAGCCCCATCCCGGCCGCGTACTGCCCGATGAAGCCGGGCCGCAGTCGTGTCAGGACGGGACCGCCGGGCGCGGCGGAAAGTTCGTCGAGCGCACGTTCCGCAGCCACCTTGTCGACGCTGTAGACACAGTGGGGAACACCGGTGGCAGGCCAGGATTCGTCGATCGGCCGGCCGTAGGATCCGGCCTCGTAGACCGCGCCCGAAGACATGTGGACAACATGCGGAACGCCCGCTTCCGCGGCGGCGGCGAACACTGCCCGGGTGCCGTCGACAGCGACGCGGCGCAGATACTCCCGCCGGTGCGACGGCTGGAAGCCCCATGCGAGGTGTACGACGGCGTCCGCCCCGGCCATGAGGGGTCTCAACCTGTCCTGCGCGTCCCGGTCGGCGAGGTCGATGGACGCCCATGTCGCGGCAGAATAGGGATCGCGCGCCGGGGGTGTCCGGCGCGCGATCGCTGAGATCTCCGGTGAATTTGCACGTTTCGCGAGGCAGCGCAGCACTGCGGTGCCGACGTTGCCGCTCGCTCCGGTGACGACTATCCGTTTCAGCGCGACTCCCATGCCTCGATGATCTGCGGGTAGGCCGCGGCGATCTCGTCCACTCGCTCGTCACTCGCGGTATCGATCTCGGCGCGATGACGTTGAGCGGTCACCAGCGGCCCCTCCGGTTTCCCGGAGCCGGCGGTGGCGTCGTCGGCGGGAGCGTTCGCCTCCCACTCGTGGATGACTTCGTCGAGCCGGAGCGCGACGAATTCGCGCTTACCCTCGCTCATTGCTTCCTCCACTCAGGCTTTCCGACATCAACGAGCCGACTCGGCTGCCTTCTGCTCGGTCTGGGCCGCGGCGTTCGACAGAACCCCGGCGGCGTTCTCGAGGTGCGCGCGGACGAACCACTGAAACTTTTCGAGCTGACCGGTCTGACCGATCAGGATGTCTTCGGTGATGGGGTCGAGCTTGCCGACCTCTTCGATCGCCTTCCGATTGTCGGTGATCACACCGTCGTAGACGAGGTCGAGAGCGCCGAGATGCGCCTGTGCGGTGTCGCGTCCCACCGAGTAGTCGTCCCACGTGCGGTTCTTCTCGATGGCGCCGGGGGTGCCCTTCGGGGATTCACCCAGTGCTGCAATCCGTTCGGCGACCTCGTCGGCGTAGCCGCGGACGAGCTCCACCTGCGGATCGATCATCTCGTGCACGCCGATGAAGTTCGGTCCGACCACATTCCAGTGGATGTGCTTGAGCGTGAGGTGCAGATCGTTGTAGGCGCTCAGCCGTTCCTGAAGCAGGCGGGCCACGTTCGCGCCGTCGGTGTCGCTGAGACCGGGCACCGTGTATTTCGACATGATTACATTTCCTCCAGCGTGCTGTCGGGTGTGTGCCGAACGCATACCCCGCTCTGCCCCGTTCTCAAACTCGCGGCCCTGTCGCACCGAGCGACAGGGCGGGGCCGCGATCGCGCGCCGCCCACCGATGACACAGCAGCACCAGCAGTGCGAGCTCCACCGGCATACCGGCGTAGTACATCACCTGCGCGCCGAGCTCGGCCTGCTCGACGGGCACGCCCGCCGGTGGGTCGGCGTAGAGGGTCTTGGCCAGGACATTATGTGCCGCGATCGACAGCACCAGCACGGTCGCGCGGGTGCCGAAGACGGCGCGGCGCGGCGAGGGGTCGACACCGACGAGCGAGAAGGTGTAGAGATAGCCGGCGGTGACGACGTGGAAGGTGACGGCCCACATCACCCAGGTGTCTGCCTGCATCCGGTCGAACAGGGACGTTCGGTAGAGGAGCCACAACCCGCCGATGTTCAGAATCGCCGCAGTCACAGGGTGCGTGAGAACCGCCACCGGTTCCGAGCGCAGCACCCGCGACACGTGCCGCGCCGAAGTCACCGGCAACGTGCGCAACACGAGGGTCATGGGCGCGGCGAGCACGAGCAGCAACGGCACGACCATTCCCACGACCACGTGCTCGACCATGTGCGCGACGAAGTCGTGGCCGTCGTGGCCGGGTCGTGTCAGCACCGCGACCAGGGCGCACCACCCCGCCGACCAGCACAGGGTGCGCAGCGGTGGCCACGCATGCGTGCGCGCCGCGGCCGTCGCGTAGACGACGACGGCGCAGAGCGCGACCGACCACACGAGTACGTGGGTCATCGCTGTTCGCTTCCCGCCTGCCGGGTTTCGGGTTGCCCCGCATCTCGGTACGTGGACGCGCTCAACGCCACTCCGGCCACGAGAAGAACCACGGCGACGATGTTCCAGGTCAGGTCGTACGGTAGGAGGTCGACGTCGTAGCGGATCTGGTGCAGGCCCATCAGCTTGTGCTGCACCAACCCGTCGTACAGCTGGAATACCCCGGCGCCCGTGAGGAACCCGCCCCAGACGGCACGCATCCACAAGCGGCGATGCCGGACGAGCATCACCACCAGGTAGAACCCTGCGACGGTCGCGAACCAGCTGAACGCGTGGAACAGACCGTCGGACACAAGTCCCGCACCGGTGGTCGAGCGGTCGTAGAAGTGATGCCAGTGCAGGATCTGATGGAACACGACCTCATCGATCATCGCGACGGCCCCCAGGCCGAGCAGGGCGCCGGCGAGCAGGTTGCGGCCGCGCTCGGGCCGTCGAGGTGCGGTTGCGCCGGCTCCGCCGGCAGGGCGTGTCGTAGCGTCGCGCTGGGTCATGTCTTCCGGCTACCCCGTGCACTCCCGGCCAATCCGTCCGGAGACGGACTCGTATCAGCGGACGGCGCTGTATTTCGTGTAGCCCTCACGCAGCTCGATCCGCCGCTCGTCGAGCCTCCGCACATCGCGCCACAGCACCAGGAACGCGCCGCGGTGACGCCAGCGCAGGTAGCGGGCGATCAGCGCGGGTGAAGTGACCGTACTGCGCTCGTATCCGAGGAACGAGCCGCCCGAGTGCGGGCTGACCAGCACGCCTTCCAGAGTGAGGGTTTCCGGGCCGTCCGTGACCCGGAACCGCGCGTCGACGACGGTGCCGAGTCGATGACCGTCGGCGTCGTGGGCCCGGATACCGAGGAGATCACTCAGCCGCATGTCGAGCCCCCGGGATCCGGCCGATCACACGGTCGGCGGTCCAGCGTTCGACCCACAGGTGGTCGAGCCGGGCGCCCTCGACAGACAGGTGCACGCATACGCCGATGCGGTCGACGTCGTTCCATTCGAGGCGGTCGAGCCGCGAATCCGGCGGCCTGCCACCGAAGATGCGGGTGGGAAGCGCATTGCCGCTGAGGATCGCGTCGACGCGCGGCGGCGGTGCGTCGGGATCGATGTCGGTTCCTGTCTCGATACCGGTCAGTTCGAGATCGTCGACCACGGCGACAGGTTTGTCGTCGATGTCGACGACGAGGTGATCGAGCACGTGCAGTCGCGCGTCGACGGTCCGGTCCCGTGTCGGCGGGGACGGCAGGTCGGTCGGCTTCCGTCGTGGGTTCGCCCGTCTCGACTTCGTGAGTCGCAACTTCATCCTCCGGCTCCCGTCATGATCAACAGGGGTATCGCCGCGACCGAGGCCAGGAGAATCACCGGCAGATACGCCACGCCCAGCGCATTGACCACGCGTCCGTTGACGTGTTGGCCCATGTACTCGGGATCGTTCGCGACGATCAGTATCGGAATATAGGTCAGGGGTAGTGCCACGGCCGAGAACACCACCGACAGTTCGGTGACCATGATCGGATCGACGCCGGTGGCGAGCACCGCCAGGCCCACGAGCAGCGACACAATCATCACGACGTGGAATCGAGCGGCCTCGACGGGCGCCCGGAACTTGCCCCACGCCCACCCGAAGAACTGGGCCAGCGTGTATCCACTGGACAGGGTCGTCTCGAGTGCGGCACCGAAGGTGGCGGCGACGATTCCGACGATCGCGAAAGCCAGGGCCAGGCGACCGCCTGCTTCGGCCACGGGAAGTACCACCTCGGACAGGGAACCTACTTCGACCCCGCGAGGAAGCAGGACCACTGTCGCGCACGCGGCAATGCTCAACGACAGCAGGCCACCGAGCGGAAAACCGATCAAGACATTGACGCGAGTAAGACCGAGGTCCTTCACACTCCAGTGCTCCTCGACGGCACCCGAGGAGAAGAAGAACACCTCGTAAGGGGTCATCGCGGCACCGAACAGGGCGACGGCGTAGAACCAGTACACCGACACCTGCTCGTTTTCCGGCACGGCGGGGGCCACTACCTGGTTCGCGAGGTCTCCCCAGTCGGGTCCGAGCAGGAACAGGGCGACGGCGAACACGATCAGGGCGAGTCCCGCGAACCCGGCCATGTTCTCCATGACCGAGAACTTCACCCGCCAGATCACGAGCCACACCGCGAATGCCGCGACGGGCATCCACATCAGGGGCCCGACCCCGGATGCGAGCTGCAGGGCAAGCGCGACACCACCGACCTGTGCGGTGAGTGTCAGCAGATTGATGAAGAACGACGCGCCGAGGTTGGCGAGTGCGGCCCGCGGACCGAGACGCTCACGAATGATCTCGAAGGTGGCCCGTCCGCTCACCGCGGCCACCCGACCGGCCATGTTCGCGAACAGGCAGATGCCGACCACACCCACTACCACCACCCACACCAGGCTCAAACCGAACCGTGACCCCACCACGGCATTGGTGACGAGGTCGCCGATGTCGACGAAACCCCCGATGGCCGTGAGGATTCCGAGTGCGACAGCGAACAGCTTCTTCACCGCTCACCCTCCCCGAACCTCTCGAGGGTGTCGGCGAGGTCGCCGAGCGCACCGTCGAGTGTTGCCGCGTCGGGCGCTCCGGGCACGTTGTAGACGTGTTCGCGAGTGCGACCGAATACCGTGATCACCTCGTCGAGGTGTGCCAGCAGGGCATCGCGGTGTGCGGCCTCGCTCGCGGTCGCGGTTTCGAGAGTCGCGACGGTGCCGTGAGCGGTGAGTACCTCCTCGAGCGAGTCCGACACGAGGGTGGCAGCGTGGTTACGCGTCGTGCGTTGCCCCACGTCGAGTGCGAGACCCATGCGGACCGCTTCGGCCGACGATGCGGCGGTGTCCGCCGCGCGCGACAGGTCGCCCTCTGCTCCGCCGGGCACGCCCGAGCAACCTGCCGCCACCACCGCGACCGCAACCACCGCTGCACGCCAGAGCCGATTACGCACCTGAGCCTCCTGCGACACCGGATCGATCGCTCCGCTTCGGCCGCCGTTCGACGGCACTCGGTCGGGATACCCGCACTTCTTCGTGTCAACCCTTGTCGCAGCAAAGCTTCCTCGGCAACCGATTCCATACGGAGTTTTTCCTGGTCGGCAATGGGCACCCGTCTTTCGAGGATCTCACTCGGATGTGTCGACAGGACAAAGGAGAATACTGTGATAACAGTCGAACCCGGCACCGTGGTCGTCTATACCGATGTGGTTTGCGGGTGGTCGACGGTCGCGCTGATCCGTTTTCTGCGGGCGCGCGACGAGGCCGGTCTGGCCGACGAACTACGCTTGGATCATCGCTTGTTCGCGCTCGAGGACGTCAACCGTTTTCCCATCCCGAAACGGTATCTGGACGCGGAGATCCCGGTGCTCGGTGCATGCGAACCCGACTTCGGCTGGAAACCGTGGCAACGCGATCCGTCCACGTGGCCGAGCACATCGTTGCCTGCCGACGAGGCCGTACACGCCGCGAAACTACAATCGCTACGCGCCGCCGAGGAACTGGACATGGCGATACGACTCGCTTTCTTCCGGGACAGCCGCACAATCTGCCTGCATCACGAGCTGTGTGATATCGCCACCGGGTGTCCGAGCGTCGATGTCGACGTCCTCGCCGAAACCCTCGACGCAGGCACTGCGCGTGGGATGATGATGCGCGACTATCGGTTACACGCCTCGCAGGTGCAGGGCAGTCCGCATTTCTTTCTCGCCGACGGATCCGACGTCCACAACCCCGGTATCTCGCTGCGCTGGATCGGCGAACCGGGAGCCGGTTTCCCGATCGTCGACCACGACGATCCACGCGCGGTCGAGACGTTGGTGCAGCGAGGTTTTCTCAGTAAGTTGATCTTGCTGGGATGGGGTCGTACCGGATCACGAAGGGACGCAGGGCCCCTGGTAGGACTGGATTTGCGAAGATCGAATCCGAACCAGAGGGCCCCACGTGATCACCT
>NZ_JAUZMZ010000152.1:0-10999 GCF_036327435.1 Rhodococcus chondri
ACGACGAGGGCGTCGTGGCCGAGGCGTTCGAGGTGCTCGAGAACGCGGAGCACCGAGTTGGTGACGCCGTTGACGTTCGGGAGGAAGGATTCCGCGACGATGGCTACTCGCACCGGACCAGGGTCTCGGTCGTGCCGGACGGGCGGGTGCGTTCGCGGTGACGTGACGACGAAGAACCGGCAAACCTTTCGGTTTGTCAGGTCCTGTCGTCGCTGTCGGCGACCGGACGGCCGCTCCGGCGCAGGTACACGAGGACAGGTGTGGCGATCATCCAGGTCACCGCGATCACCGACCCGGTCGGTATCAGCGCCACCCGCGCATCCCGGCCGGTGACGCGCACGAGGTCCGGATCGCTGCGCGCGTATTCGATGGCGATGCGCTGACCCGTGGTCAGCCCGGTCGGGTAGAGAACACCCAGCTCGGGGTTGTGGGTCGTCCCGTCCGGGGTGACGAACCTGATCGCCGACCGCAGCGACCCCGCGGAGAGCACCTCGGCGGTCGCGGTGCCCGTGTCGGAGCCGATCTCCCGGTCGTTGCGCCACGCGCCGAGGAGCAGGACGACCGCGAGCGCGGAGATTCCGATCGCGAGAACGAGAACGACGCGCCGAGCGCGTTCGGTGACGGTCACAGCTGAGCTCGCACCGCCGCATGCAGCTCGCGCAGTCCCGCGCGGTCGGTCGTGACCTCGACGACGCGGACCCCTCCGGGCGGGAGCGACCGGTCGGCCAGCGCAGTCGCCAGACCCTCGAGGTCGACGCGGCTGTGGGAGACGCGGTAGGCAGCGCACAGCGCGGCGAGGTCCATGCCGTGCGGCGTGCCGAACACCCGCTCGAACACGCCCGCATACTGCGGATCACCCTGTTCGAGCAGTTCGAAGATGCCGCCGCCGTCGTCGTTGGCCACCACGATCGTCAGGTCGCGCGGACGCGGTTCCGGGGTGCCGATCAACAGTCCTGCGGCGTCGTGGAGGAACGTCAGGTCGCCGAGGAGGGCGATGGTGCGGCCCTGCTCGTACGCGAGGGCGGCGCCGACGGCGGTGGACACGGTTCCGTCGATCCCGGCGACACCGCGGTTGGACAGCACCTTCACCCCCGGTTTCGGATAGCTCACCAGGGCGGTGTCGCGCACGGGGTTCGAGGCGCCGAGCAAGAGCTGATCGCCTTCGCGCAGCGCGTCGGTCACGACCGCCGCCACGTGCAGCCCGGTGGCCTTCGGATGCAGGTCGAGTTGCGCCCGCACCGCCTTGTCGGTGTGCGCGGACAGCTGCCGGCACCGTTCGAGCCATGCGTCGTCCGCAGCTCCGGACACCACCGCGCGGGTTCCGGTCGCGAGCACGTTGCCCGACACGTCGGGCCAGCGCGGACCCGTGGTGAGGGCGTACACGGCGACCGAGGGATCGGCGAGCAACTTCGACACCGGCCGGTGCAGGGTGGGACGCCCGGTGATCAGCGCCTGGCGCGGTTTGAGGTGGGGCAGCGCCATCGGATGCAGGGGTATTCCGTGCTGGGGCGCGGTGGGTTCCGCGACCGTGGGCAGTCCCGCCAGTTCCTCCCGATACGCCGACCCGTGCCCGGAGATGACGACGGTGTCGGGCGTGATGTCGATTTCGAGGGGCACGTCGAGGGTCGCGTGTGCGGTGGTCGTCCACGCCGCGCCGTCGGGACGCCCCTGCGGCACCGGGCCTTTCGAGTCGAGGTCGGGGACGAGCGGTTCGCGGAGCGGGATGTCGAAGTGCACGGGACCGGCATTGCCGGAACGTGTTCCACGGGCCGCGGCGAGAACCCGGCTCACGGCCGAACGCCACTCACTGTTCTGCTCGATGCCCTCGGCGAGCCCGAGGCTGATCGTCGCCCGGACCTGGCTGCCGAACAACCCGAGTTGCTCGACGGTCTGGTTGGCTCCGGAGCCGAGCAGTTCGTACGGGCGGTTCGCACTGAGCACCACCAGGGGTACCCGCGCGTAGTTCGCTTCGAGGACGGCGGGGCCCAGATTCGCCACGGCGGTGCCCGAGGTCATGACGACCGGTACCGGGCGACCCGACGCGAGGGACAGCCCGATCGCCAGGAACCCGGCAGTCCGCTCGTCGATACGCATGTGGATGCGGAGACGACCGGCGTTGTCGGCGGCCTGCAACGCGAACGCGAGTGGCGCGTTGCGCGACCCGGGACACAGCACCACGTCGCGGACACCGCCCCGGACGAGCTCGTCGACGACTGCGGTGGCCTGGGCGGTGGACGGGTTCACGGCGTCCAGGGTAATGCGGTGCGGACGGGGATCGCCTTCTCCCCTGCGGCGCGCGCCCCTCCATACCCGGGGAGAATGGGCCGATGCGCACCGTCTTCGATCCGTCCGACCTGAGCGCGGGCCACTTCTACCGGCTGCTCACCGCCACCATCGTGCCGCGGCCCATCGCGTGGGTGTCCACGGTGTCGGCGGACGGCGTGCCCAACGTCGCGCCGTACAGCTTCTTCACCGTCGCCTCGACCGCGCCTCCGGTGGTGCAGTTCACGTCGGTGGGCCGCAAGGACAGTCTCCGCAACATCGAGCAGACAGGTGAGTTCGTGATCAACATCGCGACCGTGCCCCTGATGGAGCAGGTCAACGCCACCTCGGCCAACTTCCCGCACGACATCGACGAGTTCGCCACCGTGGGTCTGGTCCCCGAACGCAGCGAGAAGGTCCATCCCCCGCGGGTCGCCGAGTCGCCGGCATCGATCGAATGCACGCTGCACCGGGTGATCGAGGTGGGCGATTCGTTCGTGGTGATGGGCGACGTCGTCGCGGTCACGGTCCGACCCGAGGTGCTTGCCCCGGACGGCGCCCCGGACTTCGCGGCGCTCGCTCCCACCAGCCGCCTCGGACGTATCGAGTGGGGGTTGACGCCACAGACGCGGAATATCGAGCGCCCGACCATCTGAGCCGGCGCGCAACATAGGTTAGGGTCAGCTCAGTAAGGATGGACTATCGAAGGGTTGGCATGGCCGAGCGCGCCGGAACGGCGAGAAGAACCTCCAAGTTCCTCGAGCCCGAAAGTCGCGTGGTCGTCCGCTCGCGGGTGCTCGGAGCCGAGCAGATCAGCCCCAACTTCGTTCGCGTGACCGTCGGCGGCAGCCAGGTGTCGGCGCTCGCACCGGTGGGATTCGACCAGTGGTTCCGCATGTTCTTCGTCGAGAAGGGCTCCGGCACCGGGTCCGAGGCGCTGCACCTTCCCGTCGCATCCGACGACCGGTGGTGGCCGGAATACCGCGACATGCCCGACGACCTGCGGCCGATACTGCGCAACTACACGATCCGCCGCTACCGCGTCGCCGGGTCGGGCCGGTTCGGGGACACCGCCGAGATCGAGATCGACTTCGCGTCACACGGTGATCTCGGGCCCGCGTCCACATGGGCAAACGCGGTGTCGGCAGGCGAAGAGCTGGGGCTGCTGGACGAGGGGATCCGCTATCACCCCTCCGACGGCGCGCAGTGGCAGCTTCTCGTCGCCGACGAGAGCGCTCTTCCGGCCGTCGCGGCCATCCTCGATACGCTGGCCGAGACAGATCCACGGGCCGCGGTGGAGGTGTTCGCGGAGGTGCCGCATCCCGGCGATCTGACCGCGCAGCAGTTGTGGGTGGGCGAGAACGTCCGGGTACACCCGGTGATCCGCACCGACCCGGACGTACGTCCCGGAGTGCTCGCCACCGAGGCGGTGCGCGCGGCGGAGTTGCCCGACGCGCCGGCCTACGCCTTCGTGGCGGGAGAATCGGATCTCGCGACCGGAGTGCGGCGGCACCTCGTCCGCGAACGTGGCCGGCCGAAATCGTCGGTGAAGTTCACCGGATACTGGAAATACGGCGAGCCGGTCTACTGAGTCTCACCCGCCGCAGCGCCGTCGGGCACGACCCGAGGCACCGCGACGGCCGAAACAAACTATCCCGCGTGCTTCTGGATGAGCGCGCCCACCCGCGGCAGCGCCTCGACGACGTGCTTCTTCGCCGACGGACGCAGCGACTCGTACACCCTCTTGATCGCGGCTCGCGACGAGGCCGCAATCTTGTCGTCCGTCACTCCGAGCATCGCGTCGGCGACCTGGTCACCGCGTGCGACGAGGTAGTCACCGAAAGAACCGTTTCCGGCGAAATCCAGCCAGAACGGCTGGAGCTTCTCGACGAACTCGGGCAGGAGACCTTCGACCGCGCTCGGCACGATCGACGGGCCGATCTTCTTCACTGCGGCGTACCCGCCCTTGAGGGCGAGGCCCGACGCACCCTTCTTGTCCGACACCTCCGCGTCGATCAGAGCTTCGACGTCGGCCTTGACCGCCGGGAACTTGTCGGCGCCGAGGAGGGCATCGCCCAGAGCTGCAACCACTTTCACTGCCTCCGTATGTTTGACCATTGTGACCGTTGGGACCGGTGGGACGCCCGGAACGATATACGACACCGCCGCGCGAACCTACTTCGGAGTTACCCGAGCAGAGCACGGCACCGGCGTATCCGGTCGAGCCACCACCGGGCACGGGTGGAACCGGCACGCACAGCAGCCAGCTTCACCGGATCGGGCGCCACCGGACCGACGGGCAGCATGCCGCCGGTCATGGTCCTCGGCTCGGCCACATCGGCGGTGAAGAAGCCTCCCGTGCCGAGGCCACACGCGAACGGCAGGTCCGGCAGGGCCGCCGCGGCGGCGAGTCCGGCGCCCATGCCCACCGCGGAATCCAGGGCGCTCGACACCACCACCGGAACCCCGTGGTCGGCCAGCCGGTCGGCGAGGGCGAGCAGACGGCGTACCCCGCCGAGCGGGGCGACCTTGACCACCGCGACGTCGGCACCGCCGGCACGCACGACGCGCAACGGATCGTCCGCCCGGCGGATGCTCTCGTCGGCCGCGACACGCACTTCGGGGAGCCGCCGGCGGACCTCGACGAGTTCGGGCACGCTCGCACAGGGCTGTTCGGCGTATTCGAGGGGACCGTCGGCAGTGAGCGCGGTCAGCGCCGCCACCGCTTCCTCGACACTCCAGCCGCCGTTCGCGTCGACCCGCACGTTCGGCAGGTGCTCGCGCACCGCCCGGACCCGCGCGAGGTCCTGGGCGAGGCCCTGTCCCGGCTCGGCGACCTTCACCTTCGCTGTGCGCGCGCCCGGGAAGCGGGCCAGTACACCCGGCACGTCTCCGGGGCCGACGGCGGGGACGGTCGCATTGACGGCGACCGAGGAGCGGCGCGGCGGCGGGTCCCCGAACCATGCGGACTCGATCGCCGAGCGCAGCCACTGAGCTGCCTCGTCGTCGGCGTATTCGGGGAAAGGACCGAATTCACCCCAGCCGGCCGGCCCCTCGATCAGCACGACCTCTCGCTCGGTGATGCCGCGGAACCGCACGCGCATCGGCAACGAGACGACCACAGCACCGTCGAGGATCTCGTCGACGGACGGCAGTGCCAGGGACGGCAGAACCGGATCGGTCACGGCTGTCCGGGCAGCAACTGCACCATGAGCGCCTCACAGTCGGCGAGGACGTTCCCCTCGAGATCACACAGCTCCGCGGCGCAGAACGCCTTACGCCCGTCCACCCGGTCGACTCTGCCCTCGACGACCAACTCGGTTTCGATGGGTGTGATCTTGCGGTAGTTGACATGCAGGTACGCGGTACGGGCGATCGGGCGGCGGTTCGCGTGTATAACCATGCCGAACAGGTCGTCGAACAGCAACGGGAGGGTGCCGCCGTGCGCGGCGCCGTTGCCGCCCAGGTGGAACCGGCGGAACGTGCCTCGCGCACGCACGCTTTCGGCGTCGAACTTCTCGATCTTCCACGGCAGCATCAGCAGACTGCCCCGGCCCGGCAGTTCGGTGTCGAATCCGGCGGGTGACCTGCCCTCGGGGACCGTGTACTGCTCGAGGAAGTCGCCGAGCGCCTCGGCCTGCGCGGCGGCCTGGGCGACGACGTCGTCGGGAGCGTGGGTCGAGACGGCGAGATCCTGCAGGCGACGGAACGCTTCGACGAAACGACCGAAGTCCGGGCCGCCCTTGACCGGCTTGTACACCGGAAAGCCGCCGTGATGCTCGTAGTCCTCGTCGGGTTTACGGTCCTCGCCCGGTTTACGGTCGGTTTGCTCGCTCATGGTCCTGCACGTTATCGGCCCGTGGGGCCGAACGTGTCGCACCTCAGCGCATATGGTGTCGGCGTGACCTTCAATCCTGAGCTGTGGCGTCCCGTTCCCGGTTTCGAGAACCTCACCGACATCACCTATCACCGTCATGTCACGCAAGGCACCGTCCGTGTCGCGTTCGACCGTCCGGAGGTCCGCAACGCCTTCCGACCGCACACCGTCGACGAGCTGTACCGCACGCTCGACCACGCACGGATGACGTCGGATGTGGGTGCGGTCCTGCTCACCGGCAACGGTCCGAGCGCGAAGGACGGTGGCTGGGCGTTCTGCTCCGGCGGCGATCAGCGCATCCGCGGTCGCAGCGGATACCAGTATGCGAGCGGCGAAACCGCCGACACCGTCGACAAGGCCCGTGCCGGCCGGCTGCACATCCTCGAGGTCCAGCGCCTCATCCGGACCATGCCCAAGGTGGTGCTGTGCCTGGTCAACGGCTGGGCCGCCGGTGGCGGGCACAGCCTGCACGTGGTGTGCGACCTGACGCTGGCGTCCCGCGAGCACGCACGGTTCAAGCAGACCGACGCCGACGTCGGAAGTTTCGACGGCGGCTACGGCAGTGCCTATCTCGCGAAGATGACCGGTCAGAAGTTCGCACGCGAGATCTTCTTCCTCGGCGACACGTACACGGCCGAGGACATGCACCGGATGGGTGCGGTGAACAAGGTCGTCGACCATGCGGAACTCGAGGACGTGGCGCTGGAGTGGGCCGCGAAGATCAACGGCAAGTCGCCGCAGGCACAGCGGATGCTCAAGTACGCATTCAACCTGCAGGACGACGGGCTCGTCGGCCAGCAACTGTTTGCCGGCGAGGCGACCCGCCTGGCGTACATGACCGACGAGGCAGTCGAGGGCCGCGACAGTTTCCTCGAAAAGCGCGACCCGGATTGGTCGCCCTATCCGTGGTACTACTGACCGCCGGTCCTCCTGACCGCGTGCCGCCGGACACAGTAGCGACGGTCAGGCGCAGTCGCGGCAGTACGGGTCTTCCCCAGCCGCAGACACCTTCCGACTGTGGTGCTGCACCAGAAAACAGCGGGTGCAGGTGAACTCGTCCTCCTGCTTGGGCACGACCCGCACCGTCAGCTCTTCCCCGGACAGATCCGCACCCGGCAACTCCAGGGACTCGACGACCTCGGCTTCGTCGGAGTCGGCCCGCGCGGTCGGCTTCAGGTCGAGTTCGTCGAGGGCGCTGGTCGCCCCGGCCGGATCGGTCGTGCGGGGCGCGTCGTAGTCGGTCGGCATCGCGGGTCTCCTGGTTCGTGCGGGACAAGGGTTGGTATGTCCGGCCCCGACGCTGGGGCTGTTCGGCGCGCTCGCGCCTTGGGGGCATGATTGTCCCGAATCACAGTGCGTCAAACCTTCGGGAGGAAATGACGCCGATGGAGAGGCCGAGACGATGGAAATTCTGACCAGCCGCACGATCCTGCGGCCGCGGGACTACGCCGCCGCGCTGGAGTTCTACGGAAGCACCCTCGGGCTCGCGGTTGCCCGGGAGTATCCCGGCGGCACGGTGTTCTTCGCCGGACAAGGACTGATCGAGGTCGCCGCGCACGGTGCGCACAGCGACGAGCAGCAGCACTTCGCCGGCGCACTGTGGCTTCAGGTGCGAAACCTGCAGGATGCGCAGGCCGAGTTGGTGTCGGCCGGGATCCGCATCGTGCGTGAGGCACGGCAGGAACCGTGGGGACTGCTCGAGATGTGGATCGATGATCCCGACGGCATACCGATCGTCCTCGTCCAGATCCCCGACGATCACCCGCTCCGGCGCGACATCCGCTGATCGGACCCCGACCGCGCGGTCTGTTCCAGCGGTCGAACCGCACCGTAAACCTCCGGGCCACGTGACATTCGGCACACCGGGGAACCGGCTTCGCACCTTCGGCCACGTCAAGTGTTGTCCGTGCGCCGAAGTTCACTTGCACGTCGCTGTACATTCACCCCGCGGCTACCTCACAATCGACACTCGTGACCGCAGAGTTCGTCGTCCTCCTGGTGGTGGTCATCACTGCCCTCGCATTCGATTTCACGAACGGCTTCCACGACACCGGTAATGCCATGGCGACGTCCATCGCGACCGGTGCGCTGAAGCCCAAAGTCGCGGTCACGTTGTCCGCAATTCTCAACCTGGTCGGAGCGTTCCTGTCCGTCGAAGTCGCTGCGACCGTCGCGAAGGGCGTTGTCGACCTCGACACCGTCGGCGGCGAGGATCTACTGCTGATCGTGTTCGCCGGACTCGTCGGCGGCATCCTGTGGAACCTCGTCACCTGGCTGTTCGGGTTGCCGTCCAGTTCGTCGCATGCCCTGTTCGGCGGCCTGGTCGGCGCTGCCCTCGCCTCGATCGGAGTGCAGGGCGTCGTCTGGGACGGCGTGCTCGGCAAGGTGCTCCTGCCCGCGCTGCTCGCACCGGTCGTCGCCGCGCTCGTGTCGATGATCGGCACATGGTCGATGCAGCGCATCACCCGGCCGGTACCCGAAGAACGCCGCGACCGCGGCTTCCGGATGGGACAGATCGGTACCGCGTCGCTCCTCTCGCTCGCCCACGGCACCAACGACGCTCAGAAGACGATGGGCGTGATCTTCCTGGCGCTCGTCGCCCACGGATCCATCACCGCCGACACCGAGATGCCGTTCTGGGTCAAGTTCACGTGTGCCGTCGCGATTGCGCTGGGCACCTACCTGGGTGGGTGGCGCATCATCCGGACCCTCGGCAAGGGCCTGGTCGAAATCGCCCCGCCGCAGGGTCTCGCGGCGGAATCCTCGTCGGCCGCGATCATCCTCACCTCGAGCCACTTCGGTCTGCCGCTGTCGACGACCCACGTCGCGACCGGCTCGATCCTCGGCACCGGTCTGGGCACGAAGGGTGCCGAGGTGCGCTGGGGTATCGCCGGGCGCATGGCCGTGGCGTGGCTGGTGACGCTACCGTCCGCTGCGCTGGTCGGCGCCGTGTGCTGGGGCATCGCCCACCTCGTCGGTGGGCTCGCCGGTGTGCTTGTCGTCTTCGGCATCCTGTGCGCCCTGGCGCTGTTCATGTATCTGCGGTCGAAGAAGGAGCCGGTCGACGCGTCCAACGTGACCGCCGAGTGGGATGATTCTCTCGTTCCCGATTCGGTCGTTCCCGGTACGGACGAGACCGCCGCGGCCGTCGGCACGGTGGAGGGACGTCGATGACGCTGCTGACCAACACTCTCGATTCGCTGTGGCAGGTCGTGCTCGTCGGATTGTTGCTCGGCGCGGGACTGCCGGCACTGTTCGCCCTCGGGGTGCGGTCGCTCGCCTCGGGACGCGGTGTCGATTCCGCAACGGAGACCGGCCCCCGACCGCTGGGTATCGCGGGCGCGGTCGTGTGCTTCGGTATCGTCCTCATCGCCGTCGTAGCGGGGATACTGCTGTTGACGAAGGATTTCCTGTCCAGCAGTCTCGGCATACACGTGTTCTGACCGGTCCCGAAGGGAGCACAGCGTCCATGAATCCGCTCCACCCGATCGCCGACCTGTCTCCGCGTCCGGGATCCGACCGGCGCCGGAGGGTTTCGTGATCCTCCCACCGCTGCTCGCATCGATCGTCGAGTGGCTGCGTGCCGGCTACCCGGACGGCGTTCCCGAACAGGACTATGTGCCGCTGTTGGCGCTACTCACACGGCGGCTGTCGGAAGACGAGGTCGATCAGGTGGCCGACGCACTGGCAGAGGACGGCGATCTGCCCATCAGCAGGATCGACATCGCCGTCCTCATCACGAAGGTCACCAACGACATGCCGCTCGAACGCGACATCGACAGAGTCCGACGGCACCTCGAATCCGGTGGCTGGCCGACCGCCGAGCCCGAGCGGTGAGCGCCCGGCCGGTGCGCGACATCCTCGAAGTTCTGCCGGTCCCCACCGGCGACCGTGTTCCGCTGGTAGTTCCTGCACTGCAACGCATGCTGGACGGGGACGGGCCGCCGCTGCTGCCCATCCCCGCGGACGACCCCCGCGAGATCCGGCGCCTCGGCGACGCCCTGCATCCCGGTGAGCCGATCGACCCCGGCGTGGGTCTCGTCGTCGCCACGTCGGGCACGACCGGAACGCCCAAGGGCGCCCAGCTGAGTCCCGCGGCGTTGCGCGCCAGCGGCGATGCCACCCACGAGCGGCTCGGCGGGCCGGGGTCGTGGCTGCTGGTCCTGCCCGCACATCACATCGCCGGATTGCAGGTGCTGCTGCGCGGCGTCCTCTCCGGAACCGAACCCACCGTCGTCGATGTGTCCGGCGGCTTCGACCCGACGCAGCTTTCCGCGGCGGTCGCCTCGATGCCCGGTCCTCGCCGCTACACCTCGATGGTGCCGACCCAGCTGATCAAGACGCTCGACCATCCCGAGGCACTCGCAGCGCTCGCCGACCTCGACGCCGTGCTGCTCGGCGGTGCCGCCGCCCCCGCTCCGGTGCTGCGACGCGCCCGGGACGCCGGGGTGAATGTGGTCCGCACATACGGGATGAGCGAGACCTGCGGCGGCTGCGTGTACGACGGTGTCCCCCTGAGCGGGGCGGCCGTGCGGATCGACGACCGGTCGCGGGTGTGGCTCGGCGGAACCATGCTCGCCTCCGGGTACCGGGGTCTACCGGATCACCCCGCCTTCGCCGAGCCCGGATGGTTTCGCACCGACGATGCCGGGCTGTCCGACCACGGAGTGCTGCGCATCCTCGGTCGGCTCGACGAAGCGATCTCGACCGGCGGGCTCACCGTCGTCCCGCAGGTGGTGGAAGCCGTCCTGATCGAGCATCCCGCCGTCCGCGAGGTCGCGGTGATCGGTGTACCCGACGAGCGGCTCGGACAGCGGGTCGCCGCGGTGGTGGTACCGGCCACCGCGCTCGCCCCCAACC
>NZ_JAUZMZ010000153.1:0-10700 GCF_036327435.1 Rhodococcus chondri
GGCAGCTGGTTGGGGGTGTTCCGGCCTGCCCACGACACGTCCAGCCACGGGCTGCTGTGGGCCTCGGCGACCGCGTCGGCGAGGTCGGTGCCGCAATCGAACCCGTTCGCGCAGTCGGTGCCCACGGCGAGTTCGAGGTAGCGCGTCAGCCACTGCAGGTACGTCATGGAGTCGACGTCGCCGAAGTACGGCTTCGCGGTGATGTCCAGCGCGGCGATGATCTCGTCACGGCGCGCGGCGACGGCCTCGGCGTCACCGGCGACCTCGTCGAGGAGGCGGCCGGTGCGGGACGCGGCGTTGTCGATCTCGTGGATGTCCGCACCGAGCTGGCTGCGACCCGACGCCATGCCGCCGTTCGCGGTGCCGGCGCCCACCCAGTCGGGAGTACCGGGGGTGTCGACGAGCAGCTGCTTGACCTCGGGAGAGGTCGTGGCCTCGAGGGCCGCCATCGCAGCGGTGCCGACGAGGATGCCGTCGAGCGGCATCGCCGGGAACCCGTGCGCGGTGGACCAGCGACCGGTCAGGTAGTCGGCGGCCCGCTCGGGCGTACCGATACCGCCACCGACGCACAGCACCAGATTCGGGCGCGTGCGCAGCTCGGCGTAGGTATCGAGGAGCAGATCGTCGAGGTCCTCCCACGAGTGGTGGCCACCGGCGCGGCCGCCCTCGATGTGGACGATGATCGGGTAATTCGGGACCTCGTTCGCGATGCGGATCACCGAACGGATCTGCGCGACCGTGCCCGGCTTGAACGCAACGTGCTCGATGCCGGCATCACGCAGGTCGGCGATGATCTGCACGGCCTCTTCGAGTTCCGGGATGCCCGCGGTGACGACGACGCCGTCGAACGGGGCACCCGCCGCGCGGGCCTTGGGAACGAGACGCTTGCCGCCCACGTGCAGCTTCCACAGGTACGGGTCGAGGAACATCGAGTTGAACTGTGCCGCGCGGCCCGGCTCGAGCAGGTCGGTCAGCTCCGCGACGTGATCGGCGAAGATCTGTTCCGTGACCTGCCCGCCACCGGCGAGCTCGGCCCAGTGGCCGGCGTTCGCGGCCGCGGCGACAATCTTCGGATCGACGGTGGTCGGGGTCATACCCGCCAGCAGGATCGGGGAACGACCGGTCAGACGGGTGAACGACGTTTCCACACCGATACGGCCGTCGGGCAGCGCCACCGGCTTCGGCGCGAACTCGGTCCAGGAGCGCGGCACCTCGGGCTCGGCGCCCGGAGTCAGGAGGTTGCGCTGACCACCGCGGGTGGCGGCGGCGATGATGCCGACTCCGTGGCCACGCAGGCCCGAAGTGGTCATGCGGGTCAGGAGCTCACCGGGTCCCAGATCGAGGATCCAGGAGGCGCCGGACGCGACCACACCGTCGACCTGCTCGACCCAGTCGATCGGCGCAACGAGGATCGCTTCTGCAAGCTTGCGCGCCAGCTCGGCGTCGAGGTCGCAGCGGGCGGCCCAGTCGGCGACCTGCTCGACCGCGTCGGCGAACGCGGGATGGTGGAAGCCGACCTCGGCTGTGACGGGCTCGAATGTCGGGGAGAACACGGCACCGCCGCGCTTCTTCGCGTCGCGCTCACGGGTTTCCGTGTCGGAGATCTGCTCGCAACGCTGCTGCACCCGTTCGAGGGCGGCAGGCGGGCCGGACAGCACCACGCGACGGCGGCCGTTGCGGATCGCAAGAACCGCGCTGCGCTCGGGGTCCTGGCCCTCGAAGACGTCGGCGACGATCGCGCGCAGACGCTCGGGGTCGACGCCTGCGACGGCGAGCATCGGGTACTTGCCGGCGCCGGAGATCAGGCCGCGGCGGCGTCCGACGAGGGAGCCGGCTGCGCCGATGAGCTGGGCGATCGCCAGGATCTCGGCGTCCTTGTGACCAGCGGCAGCGACGGCTTCGACGGCGAGAACGCCCTGCGAGTGGCCGATCACGGCGCTCGGGGCGTGGGTCGAGACGTCGAGTCCCTGGTTCGAGAGGGCGCGGAGCGCGGCCACCTGGGTAAGGAACACGCCGGGAAGGGATACCGCGGCGGAAGTCAGGGTTGCGGCCGACGGAACGGCGACGGGTGCGTCGTCCTCGTCTGCAAGTTCCTGCTCGAGGATCCACGCGATGGGATCGAACCCGGTGGGGCGCACGACGACGAGGTCGCCCGCGACGGGCGCGAGGTGCGCGGCGGCGATGTTGACCAGGTCGGTCAGGACCGGTTCGAGGCCGTTGTCGCGGCTGAGTTCTTCGAGCGAACCGAGCCAGGGAGCTCCCTGACCGCCGAAGGCCAGGGCATAGGGCTCACCGGCGACGAGCTTGTCGACGAGGGCGCCCTTGGGAGCCGCTGACGTCCGTTCGCTGGTGCGTCGTGATGCCTTCGAGTTCCGTCCGTTGTCGCCTGGTGTCGTCTCGTCGATCGTCACGCGTGTAGTTCCTCTCCTGAACACCCCTGCGTCGAGGCATTACCTGTGTGGCTAGCGCTTGCCTGCGCCGGTGTGTTGCTGGGCTGTTCTGCTCTTACGGGCACGCCCAGGTTCGCACAAAATCATGAGGAGTTCCTCATGTTTTGGTTCGCACTGTTTACGAGACAGTCCGTCTACCAGTGATGTCACTCACAACTGCCGAAAAAGCGACTCGCGAGTAACCCGAATCCCCCCTGGCTGCGCCGATGCGTGGACGTCCTCGAACTCGAGGAAACCCTCATCTTTATTGTTATCTAATCGTTACCACCTTGACGACGGCGCTTATGCATGCCTTCGCCACATAGCGGACTTGTCGGACCCTCCGGTTAATGTTCGCTTGGAATCGAACACACATTCGACACGGGGGCGGTATGGGTAAGGCGGTCAAGTACACAAAGGAAATTCTCGAGGAGGCCGTACTGGTATCTGCCAGCGTCGCCGGGGTGCTGCGATTCCTCGGCCTCCGACGCGACGGAGGCACTCATGCACACATCAGCCGGCGCATCCGATACTTCGGAATCGACACCTCTCACTTCACGGGTCAGGCACACCAGAAGGGGCGGCCGCCGCGTAACCGATTGCACTGGTCGGACGTACTTTGCGAATCTCCGGTTGGTGCCAATCGAAAAATTCCAAGATCCTTCGAAGGGCGCTGATCGAATCAGGACGACCTCACCAATGCGAAGGGTGCGGTATCGGTCCCGTCTGGTGCGACGAACCGATTGTCCTGCATGTCGACCACGTCGACGGAAACTCGAACGACTCGCGAGCCGCCAATTTGCGATTCCTCTGCCCCAACTGCCACAGCCAGACACCGACGTGGGCTGCTCGCAACTTGCGCCATCTCCGCGCGCGCGACTGACCTCGGTACCGTATTCTGCAGATGCTCACGCGCGAGTGGCGGAATTGGCAGACGCACCAGGTTTAGGTCTTGGCGTCCTTACGGACGTGGGGGTTCGAGTCCCCCCTTGCGCACCACGTGACATCACCCACGGGTGCACCGACCGTCTTGGCAGGTCGGTGCACCGCTCGGGTACCGTCGATATCGTGTCCGAGTATCGTCCGCCTCGCCGGTTCGCCCTGGTTGTCCTGGTCATCGTCGCCGCGGGGGGATGTCTCGGACTCGGCTACTGGCAGTGGATGCGCTTCGAGGAAGCCGGCGGCAACTACCAGAACCTCGGGTACGCCTTCCAATGGCCGGCATTCGCGTTCTTCTGCATCTACGCCTACCGCCGCTTCGTGAAGCTCGAATCCGAAGAGGCTGAAGCCGAAGCGACCGGCGGCCGGCGACCGTCGGAATCGGCAGAACCGACGGAGATACCCGAAGAACTCCTGCCGACGCGTCCCCGCACCATTGCCGAGGCGCGGGCAGACGAGGCCGCGGCCGACGACGACGATCCCGAAGCACGGCAGACCCAGGAGTACAACGACTACCTCGCGCAGCTCGCGCGCAGGTCCGATAGGAGCGCTCAGTGAGCACCACCCCCGAGCAGGCGTCCGGTCAGGCCACGACGCCGCGCAAGGTCGGCGAGGCCGATCGCAAGAAGATCGGCTCCGCACTGCTGCGGTACCGCGTCCTCGCGTACGCCACCGGCATCTGGTTGCTCATCCTCACCGGTGAGATGGTCGCGAAGTACATCATCGGTATCGAGAACGTGCCCGCGTGGATCGCGATCGTGCACGGCTGGGTGTACGCGATCTACCTCGTGCTGACATTCGACCTGTCGATCAAGGTGCGCTGGCCGGTCGGCCGGACGATCGGCACGCTGCTCGCCGGCACGATCCCGTTCCTGTCGTTCTACGTCGAGCACAAGCGCACCCGGCAGGTCAAGGCCGATTTCGGCGTCTGAACCGCGCGGCTTTTCAGCATCGAACCGTGTGACCGGGCGACCGGTCACACGGTTCGATGCTTTGTTACGGCCGAGTCTCTACTCGCCGGACGGGTCAGCGGGTGGGTAGACGCACCACCTGCACGAAGAACTCGTCGATCTGCCGCACCGCCCGGATGAACTGATCCAGGTCGACCGGCTTCGTGACGTAGGCGTTGGCGTGCAGCTTGTAGCTGCGCAGGATGTCCTCTTCGGCGGCCGATGTGGTGAGGACCACCACCGGGATATGCGCGAGGTCGGCGTCGGACTTGATCTTCTCCAGGACCTGCCGGCCGTCGTACTTCGGGAGGTTGAGGTCGAGCAGGATCAGGTCCGGTCGCGGAGATCCTTCGTATGCACCGCGGTGATACAGAAAGTCCAGCGCTTCCTCACCGTCGCGGGCAACATGCAGCGTATTGCCGATTTTGTTGTCTTCGAACGCTTCCCTGGTCATGAGTTCGTCGCCCGGGTCGTCCTCGACGAGCAGGACATCGATCGGCTTACCGGATGAGTTCATGTAGATGCTCCTTCCAGAGCCGCATCGCTGGTGGTCTCTTCTTCGGCCACCACCGGAATGGTAAAGCAGAAGCGAGTTCCGTCGCGGTGCGCCTGGTCGATCCAGATCTCGCCGCCGTGGTACTCGACGATCTTGCGGCAGACGGCAAGCCCGATTCCGGTGCCGCTGTAGATGTCGCGCCCGTGTAGCCGCTGGAAGATCACGAACACCTTCTCCGCGAACTCTTCCCCGATGCCGATTCCGTTGTCCGTGACGGAGAACTGCCACACCGCATCGGTCTCGTCGTCGCCGTCCGCCTGTTCGCATTCGATACTGATCACGACAGGCCGGTCCGGATGCCGGAACTTGATGGCGTTGCCGACGAGGTTCTGCCACAGCATGATCAGCAGCGTCGGGTCCCCGACGACCTCCGGCAGCGTGTCGGGCCGCTCGATGCGGACCTCGGACTCGTCGACGGCCTCCGACAGGTTGGTCAGTGCCGCGTCCAGCGTCCGGTCGAGCTCGATGCGTACATGGGCGTCGCTGACCCGTCCGACCCGCGAGAACGTGAGCAGGTCGTTGATGAGAATCTGCATCCGCTTCGCGCCGTCGACCGCGAAGGCGATGTACTGGGTGCCGCGCTCGTCGAGTTTGTCGCCGTAGCGTTTCTCGAGCAGCTGGCAGAACGACGCGACCTTCCGCAGCGGTTCCTGCAGGTCGTGGGAGGCGACGTAGGCGAATTGTTCGAGTTCGGCGTTCGAGCGCCGCAGGTCGACGGCCTGACTCTCCAGCTGCGCGTGTCGTTCCCGGGAGATCTGGAGTTCGTCGACGATGTGCTCGCGCATGCTCTCGACGTCGGCGGCCAGACCACGGATGTCCGCAGGTCCCCGGGTCCGGATGGGTTTCTCGAAGTCCCCTGCTGCGACGCGACGCGTTTCGGAACCGAGCCTGCTCAACGGCCGGACGACGATGATCTGCACAAGCACCGTCAGGCACACACCACTCAGCAAGAAGATCGCGATCATCGCCGCCAGCACCCGATCACGCATGCTGCGAATGTCCTCGAGTTGCGCGACACCGTCCAAGCGGGCGTCGGCCAGATCGCTGTTCAGAACTTCGAACCGACTGCGCAGCTGATCGAACGCGATTCGTCCCGCTTCCACCGCGGCGGGATCGACCGGTGCCGGTTGTCCCGGGACGACGTTCTCGACCAGAGGGACGGCGTACACCCGGCGCCATTCGTCCGCGCCACGTTCGATGGCCTCGACATCTGCAAGCAGTTTTTCCTCGCCCTCGAGGAATCGTCGAATCTCGACAGCGGCGTCCTGTTCCTCCTGCGCTCCGCTCGTGTACGGCTCGAGGAACTCGGGATCGGCAGCAAGAATGTAGCCGCGCGCACCGGTTTCCTGGCTGACGAGCGCCGACTGCAACCGGTATGCCTCGACTCGGGCAGGCTGGATGCGGTCGCGGACGTAGTTGGAAACCTCGGTGGTACGAGTCAGGAAGTGACTGCCGACGACGGTCCCGACCACCACCAGGACCCCCATGAAGCCCAGGACCAGCAGGATCCAGCCCTGCACGGTGAGCCCGCGGTGTCGAGCCGGGGGTTGTCTGCCGGTGGTTACGGCCGGACCGTCGGAGGCGTCGGGGTCGGCGGGGTTCGGGTTCGTCATCGTGTCCTGTTCGCTTCTCTGCTCCACCGCACGTGCACCACCGCGACATCGTCGGACAAACCGCCATGGTGATCCGCGAGCGCTTCTGCCCCGCTGATCAAGGAGTCGGTGAACGGCTCCGGTTGCATGGCCGCACATCGACGCGCGAGGTCCAGCAGCCCGTCCTCGCCGAGCCGTTCGGGGCCGGATCCGGTGTGGCCTTCGAACAGGCCGTCGGTGAAGAGGACGAGGGCACCGTCGGCCGGTAGTTCGAGTTCGTGGATCGGCCATGTCGCCGCTCCCGGCAACAGCCCCAGCGCCGGGCCGCCCGGCGCTTCGATCCATTCGACCGTCTCCGCTGTTCGGAGCAGCACCCCGGGGTGCCCGGCGCGCATGATCGCGACGGTATGCCGGTCGGGCGCCATGGCGAGGCTGGTCACGGTGGCGAAGAGGCGGTTGCCCGGTCGCTCGGCGACGAGGATCTCTTCGAGTTTGCGCATCTGCCGCTCGCCCGTGATTCCGGTCAGCACGAGGGTGCGCCACGCGATCCGCAGGGCAACCCCCAGTGCGGCCTCGTCCGGTCCGTGCCCGGATACGTCGCCGATGAGGACGTGGACGGTCCCGTCTGCCGTCTGGACGACGTCGTAGAAGTCACCACCGAGCAGGGTGGAGGTGCGTCCCGGCCGGTAGCGGGCGACGACTTCGAAATTCGCACCGTCGTGCAGCAGCGGCGACGGCAGCAGACCGCGCTCGAGCCGGGCGTTCTCCTGGGCTCGGAGCTGACCTGCCTGGAGCGCGGCGGCGGCCTGCTCGGCTTGCTTGCGTTGGATGGCGTAGCGAACGGCACGACCGAACAGGTCCGGTTCGACTCGGCCTTTGACCAGGTAGTCCTGCGCTCCGACGGCGACGGCGGCGAGGCCGGTCTGCTCCTCGGCGAGTCCGGTGAGCACGACGATCGGAACGGTATCTGCGTACTCCTGCACGCGCGCGACGGCCTCGAGGCCGTGCGCGTCGGGAAGGTGAAGGTCGAGGAGCACGCAGTCGGGCATGCGGTGCGCCAATTCATCGCGAGCCTGAGTGAGTGACTGTACCCACACGACCTGCATTTCCGGGGCGCTGTCCGCGACGAGTTCCTCGACGAGCAGTGCGTCTCCGGGATCGTCCTCGATCAGCAGCAACGACGGATGCAGGACCGGCTCGTCCGGTTGTGGGTGCGGGTCCACGGGGCTCGTCCTTCCTTGCTGCGGTGGGATTCTCGGGACGCCCGCGAGGTCGCGCGAATCGGGCCCCCGACTCGGATCTTCACTTGATCTCACAGCATTACCTCGTACCGCAGATGAATGGAATCGGCTGATCGCTCCGACGCCATGCGGAACAATACCTATCGGGCAGCGGGCGCGCCGTGAGGGACCCGACTGTGCTTTTGTCCTGCGCATCTCGCGTCTGTCGCCCAGATCTAGCATGATGGCACCGTGACCGACCCACTTATCGAACATCCACACATGACCCTGTCGACGACCCTGGCCGGGTCCGTCGCAGTACTGTCCGTCAGCGGGGACGTCGACATGTCCAGCGCTCCGCTGCTCGAGAAGAAGGCGCTCGACCTGCTCGACGCCGACCATTCGGGACTCGTCGTCGACCTCAGCGCGGTCGACTTTCTCGCCTCGATGGGTATTGCGCTACTCGTCGAGCTGTCCAAGCGTGCACCCGGGAACTTCGCGTTCGCGGTCGTGGCACGGGGCAGTGCCACCGCTCGGCCACTCGAAATGCTCGGTCTCGGCGACGTGCTCTCCATTTACCCGCATCTCGAGGAGGCCCTCGCAGCGCTCGAGGGTGCGTCCGAGGATTCCCCGGAATAAGGCACCGAGTCGACGAACCGAGGGAGCCATGCAGTCTCATCCCGAAGAACCCGCGTCGCTCACCACCGAAGGAGTTTTCTTTCGGGGCGTGCGCGCTGATTCGACAGAGATCGCGAATCTACGTCGCTCGATGCGGCAGTGGTTGGCGACCTTGAACCTGGGCGCGGACCGTGTGCAGGACATTCTGCTGGCGAGCTACGAGGCCCTGGCCAACGCGGTGGAACACGCATACGACGCGAGCGACGAGTCGGCAACCGTGGACCTCGAGGCGACCTACCGTCCCGAGGACAGGGAATTGAAGGTGACCGTGACCGATCACGGGCGGTGGCAGGACGCCATCGACGACGCGGCGCACCGCTCGCGCGGACACGGACTGACCTTGATCCGCAATCTCGCCACCGAGGCGGTGGTGAGTCCGGGTACGGAAGGCACCCTGATTGCGATGCGCTGGCTCGACTGAGCTGCCGGGTCGGGCCTCGCCGGAAGTCCGGTTCGGGTCGGTTCGGGATCGTATTGCAGCGAATCGCTGATCTCACAGCGTGCGGGGCTCCTTCACGAGCTGCGAGCATCGAATGATGCTGAAGTGGCCCGTGTTGCAGATGTTGTTTCGATTTCTCGGTTCGACCGTCGTCGCGGCGCTGGTGTCGCTCGGTCTCGGCGCGTATGTCCCGGTCGCAGCAGAACCGGGTGGCGACGTGGCCTGGGTGGTTTCGACCCGGGTACTGTCGCCCACCCATTCGGTCGTCGACGTGTACTCCCCCGCGATGGGCCGGGTCGTCTCCAACGACGTGCTGCGCCCGGCACACGGCGGGTCGCTACCGACGCTGTACCTGCTCAACGGCGCCCTCGGGAACGAGGACGGCGTCGGTTGGATCAACGATTCACAGGTGAGAAGTTTCTTCGCGGACAAGGACGTCACGGTCGTGCTGCCGACCGGGGGCCGGCTCGGTTTCTACACCGATTGGCGTGCCCCCGATCCACTTCTCGGGTCCTACCAATGGCAGACCTACCTGACCAGCGAATTGCCGGCGGTCATCGACGGCGAATTCGGAGGGAACGGCCGGAACGCCGTCGCCGGACTGTCCATGAGCGGCGGACCGGCACTGGATCTGGCGATCCAGGCGCCGGGTCTCTACCGTGCCGCGGCCTCGTTCAGCGGTTGCCCGGCGCCGAGCCACCCGCTTGTCGCCGCCGGCATGTCGGCCATGATCGCAGCCGGCCTGTCCGATCCGCTCAACATGTGGGGCCTGCCCGGCAGCACCGACTGGCGGTTGCACGACCCCGCGCTCAACGCCGCGAAGTTGCGCGGCACCGCCGTCTACGTGGGTGCCGCGCGCGGCGCGTTCGGAGCCGTGGATCGGATACCCGAGGGCGCGATTCCACCGTTCGGAGGTGCGGTGGTCGAAGCGCTGGTGTACCGGTGCACGGAGATTCTCGTCGGGACGTTGCGCGCCGCGGATGCGCCGGCGACCGTGTCCCTGCGAACCACTGGCGCCCACACCTGGGCGCTGTTCGAAGACCAACTGCGTGAGGCGTGGAGCACCACGATTGCTCCCGCGTTGGGCACCCGCTGATCCACGCTCCGACAGCTCCGGCCCAGCCGCCGATTTCGCCGAACGCCTCACGGTCGCAGGTCGCTGTGCGGACACTGAGTGGGTGAACGCGGAATTCGTCCTTCTCCTCGTTGTAATCGGCACAGCCCTCGCGTTCGATTTCACCAACGGCTTCCACGACACGGGCAACGCGATGGCCACCTCCATCGCTACCGGGGCGCTGACCCCCGAGATCGCGGTGACGTTGTCCGCGGTGCTCAACCTCGTCGGAGCCTTCCTGTCGGTCGAGGTCGCCGCCACCGTCGCGACCGGAGTGGCCGATCTCGGCACGGTGAGCGGCACGACGCTGATGCTCGTGGTGTTCACGGGCTTGATCGGCAGCATCCTGTGGAATCTGATCACGTGGCTGTTCGGGCTGCCGTCGAGCTCCTCGCATGCGCTGTTCGGCGGTCTGATCGGCGCCGCTGTCGCTGCGATCGGGCTCAGCGGCGTGGTGTGGGAGGGAGTGCTGGGCAAGGTGATCATCCCGGCCGTGCTGGCTCCGGTGGTCGCGGCGCTCGTCGCGGCGACAGGCACGTGGTCGGTACACCGGATCACACGGTCGACACCAGAACCGTCGGCCCGCAAGGGTTTCCGCACCGGGCAGATCGGCACCGCATCACTCGTCTCCCTGGCGCACGGCACCAACGACGCGCAGAAGACGATGGGCGTCATCTTCCTGGCACTCGTGGCTCACGGCACGTTGGGTTCGGGGGACGAGAGGCCGTTCTGGGTGAAGCTCTCGTGCGCGGTCGCGATCGCGCTCGGCCCCGATCTCGGCGG
>NZ_JAUZMZ010000154.1:0-10672 GCF_036327435.1 Rhodococcus chondri
TGCCCCGCTCGGTGAACCAGTCGACGGTGGCACGGCACTCCTCACCGCGCGTGGCCCACAGATACAGTCCCGCCTCCGAGTGGTCGACGGTGAATCCGGCACCGCGCACGGCCGCCAGCAACGTGTCGCGGCGGGCCCGGTACTTCTCGCGCTGGATGTTCTCGTGCTCGTCGTCGTTCAGCGCCGCGGTCATCGCGGACTGGATCGGCAGCGGCAGCATCATCCCGGAGTGCTTGCGCACCTCGAGCAGATCTGCGACGAGTTCGGCGTCGCCGGTGACGAACCCGGCGCGATAGCTCGCAAGGTTCGAGGTCTTGGACAGCGAGTGCACCGCGAGCAGGTTGGTGTGGTCGCCGTCGCTGACGCTGGGGTGCAGGATGGACAGGGCCTCACCTTCCCAGGTCAGGCCCAGATAACACTCGTCGGAGACGACGATCGCGCCGCGGCTGCGTGCCCAGTCGACCACCTTGCGCAGATGCTCGAGGCCGAGCACCTTGCCGGTCGGGTTGGACGGCGAGTTGACGAACACCAGTGCCGCGCCTTCGGGACCCAGGCGGTTCAGTCCGTCGGCCCGGATCAGACGGGTGCCTGCGAGCAGACCACCCACCTCGTACGTCGGATACGCCAGTTCGGGGATGACGACCAGATCGCCGGCGCCGAGTCCGAGGAGGCTCGGCAGCCACGCGATCATTTCCTTCGTGCCGATCGCCGGCAGGATCGCGGTCTCGTCGAGTCCCGTGATGCCGTAACGGCGCTCGAGGGCACCGACGGCCGCGGCCCGCAGGGCCTCGGTCCCGTGCGTCGTGGGATAGCCGGGCTCGTCGGCCACAGCGGACAACGCATCACGGATGACGGGGGCAACCGGGTCGACGGGCGTGCCCACGGACAGGTTGACGATTCCGTCGGGATGCGCGGCCGCCTTCGCCTTCGCCTCGGTCAGCGAATCCCACGGAAAGTCCGGAAGATTGCTCGCGACCGAACGTCGCACACGTGCCTTCACGGGACCTGCGGTCACCTCGGCCTACTCTTCGCCCATGGGAGGGAGTGCCTTGACGAACGGCGTGTCGTAATCGACCTTGCCGAGCTTCGCGGCACCGCCCGGCGAACCGAGGTCGACGAAGAAGTCGACGTTGGTCTTGATGTACTCGGACCACTCGTCCGGGACGTCGTCTTCGTAGAAGATCGCTTCGACGGGACACACCGGCTCGCAGGCGCCGCAGTCGACGCACTCGTCGGGATGGATGTACAGCATGCGACCACCCTCGTAGATGCAGTCGACGGGGCATTCCTCGATACATGCCTTGTCCAACACGTCCACGCACGGCTCCGCAATCGTGTACGTCACTGCTGTTCTCCCTGCCTCTCTGTATGCCCGCCCGGCCTGTGCGGCCCCGGCGAATCTGGCGTACTCGACGTCCGCCACCGTCCAGTATCCCCCGACCTCGGGAGACGCAGTCGCGTTAGGGTGCCCTGACCCGGACGGGTTTCGGGACCCGAACGGCCCGGTCGTCGACTGCGCGAGACTACCGGACGCTCACATCCAGCTCACGACGGGCGTACGACGTCGTGCGCTCACGGGCGGGGCGGCCGATCCCCTCGGCGATCGACACGAGTTCGGCGACGGTCTTCTCCGACCCGTGCTGCGAGCCGGCCATCCGGGAGATGGTCTCCTCCATCAGGGTTCCGCCGAGGTCGTTGGCGCCGCCCTCGAGCATCGCCCGAGTACCCGCGACACCGAGCTTGACCCAGCTGGTCTGGATGTTGTCGATGCGGCCGTGCAGCATGATCCGCGCCAGGGCGTGCGCCGCGCGGTTGTCGCGCATCGTCGGGCCCGGCCGGGACGCGCCCGCCAGGTACAGCGGCGACGACTGGTGCACGAACGGCAGCAGGACGAACTCGGTGAAACCGCCGGTCCGGTCCTGGATTCCGCGCAACACGTTCAGGTGCCCCACCCAGTGGTGCGGCTGGTCGACGTGCCCGTACATCATCGTCGAGCTCGAGCGCAGACCGACCTCGTGCGCGGTGGTGACCACCTCCACCCACTCGGCGGTCGGGAGCTTGCCCTTGGTGAGCACCCAGCGCACCTCGTCGTCGAGGATCTCGGCGGCGGTACCCGGAATCGTGTCGAGGCCTGCGGCACGCAGTTCGATCAGCCAGTCCCGGATCGAGGTGCCGCTGCGCGCCACCCCGTTGACGATCTCCATCGGCGAGAACGCGTGCACGTGCATCGACGGCACTCGCGCCTTGACCGCGCGCACCAGGTCGGCGTAGCCGGTGACGGGCAGTTCGGGATCGATGCCACCCTGCATGCAGACCTCGGTGGCGCCGGCGACGTGCGCCTCCCATGCCCGGTCGGCGACCTCCTTCGTCGACAGCGTGAACGCGTCGGCGTCGCCCTTACGTTGCGCGAAGGCGCAGAACCGGCAGCCGGTGTAGCAGATGTTGGTGAAGTTGATATTGCGGTTGACGACGTAGGTGACGTCGTCTCCGACGGCGTCGCGGCGCAACCGGTCGGCCAGCGCGACCACAGCTTCGAGTCCGGCACCGTCGGCGGTCGCGAGCGCGACGTACTCGGCGTCGGAGCAACCGGCGGGGTCGCGCTCCGCCGAGCGCAGAGCCGCGAGCACATCGCTGTCGAGCCGCACGGGCGCGGACTCCCCCAGCGCGAGAACCTGGTCCCGGACGGTGTCCCAGTCGCCGAACGCACTACCGAGGTCGGAGCGGGTTTCGGTGTTGCGGCCCGTGACGTCGATCTCCGAATTCAGGTCCACCCGGCCCGACGAATCCCAGTCGAGGTCCGGCTCCTGCCACGGCAACCCGGAGGGCAGCACCTGCTTCGCCAGTCCGGTCTCCGGATCGGCCAGTGCGCGCACATGCGCCGTGATCCGCGGGTCGATCCACGGCTGGCCCGCGAGCACGTACGGCGGTTGCGCGGCTATGCGTTCGGTGAGCACGAATCCGGCGTCCGAGCTGAGTTGCGCGAGTGCGTCGAGGTTCGGCCAGGGTCGTTCCGGGTTCACATGGTCGGGGGTCAGCGGCGACACGCCACCCCAGTCGTCGACGCCCGCGGCCAGCAGCGACCGGCACTCCTCCGGCGACACCAGATTCGGCGGCGCCTGGATCCGCATGCCCGGACCGAGCAGCAGCCGCGCGACGGCGATCGCGGCGCGGAACTCGGTGAGGCCGGCGTCGTCCACGTCGCGCATCGCGGTGTCGTCCTTCGCGCGGAAATTCTGGACGATCACTTCCTGGATGTGCCCGAATGCCTTGTGCGACTTGCGAATAGCGATGATCGATTCGGCGCGTTCGGTGAACGTCTCGCCGATCCCCACGAGGATGCCGGTCGTGAACGGCACCGACAGCCGGCCGGCGTCGGTGAGCACCCGCAACCGCACGGCCGGATCCTTGTCGGGGCTGCCGTGATGGCACTGCCCCTTCTCCGTGAACAACCGCTCCGACGTGGTCTCGAGCATCATGCCCATCGACGGCGCCACCGGCTTGAGCCGTGAGATCTCGGCCCAGCTCATGACCCCGGGATTGAGGTGCGGCAGCAGACCGGTCTCCTCGAGCACCCGGATCGACATCGCCCGCACGTAGTCCAGCGTCGAGTCGTAACCGCGCTCGTCGAGCCACTGCCGCGCCTCCGGCCACCGATCCTCGGGGCGGTCGCCGAGCGTGAACAGTGCTTCCTTGCAGCCCAATTCGGCACCGCGGCGTGCAATGTCGAGGATCTCGTCGGGCTCGAGATACATACCTTCGCCGGCGGCGCGGAGCTTGCCGGGAACGGTGACGAACGTGCAGTAGTGGCACCGGTCCCGGCAGAGCCGGGTGATCGGCACGAACACCTTGCGCGAATACGTGACCGAGCCCGGACGTCCCGCCGCGAGCAGACCGGCGTCGCGCACCCGCGCCGCGGACGCGCACAGGTCGTCGAGGTCGGAGCCGGTCGCCTGCAGCAGCACCGCCGCTTCATCGACGTTCAGGGTCACCCCGTCGCGTGCCCGGCGCAACGCCCGCCGCATCCCGGACGGCGACGGTCGCGGCGCGGCGCCGGGCCGCAGCGAAGGCGACGGAAGCATCGCAGAGTGCACGGTGTCGTCAACGGAATCGGTCATTGGCCGATCATGCGCCTCCGCGGTGCCCTATGCCACTTCGGGTTCTCACTGGCGCGGGTAGTCCTCGTCTCCGGGGACCTCGCGATACTGGTCGACGGTGTCCGCGGGATCCGATTCGAGGGGAAGCTCCGGCGGGATCACGTCGGCCGGATCGTCGTAGACCGGAATCGACTGCTCGATGCGATCGGCCTCCGAGTCGGTGTCGGCCGCGCTGTCGAACTCGATCGCGTTCGACCGGACGGCGTCCGATGATTCGGTCATGTCGATCCTCCTCGTCAGCTATCTGCTACCTGTGGTCCGCACCCGATGGCGGGATCCTTTTCCGAGACCAGCCTAACCTGGAGCCGGTACTCGAAGCCGGGAGGGCAACAGTGGACGGCAACGTCGTGATGGCAGATCCCGCATGGCGGCCGAGTCCCCGGGCACGGGCCTTGTGGGCGGTGAACGCGGCCCTGATGTGGGTGCCCCCGGTCGTCGCGCAGGTGGTATGGGGAGTGCTCGACGCCGGGCGCCCCGGTCTCCACGTCTCGGTCGCGGTCGCCACGGTCGTCCTGGGCGGGGTGCACATCGCCGTCGTGCCGCTCTGGCGCTACCGGGTGCATCGCTGGGAGATCAGCGACACCGCCGTGTACACGCGCTCCGGCTGGTTCACGCAGGAGCGCCGCATCGCGCCCATCTCACGCATCCAGACCGTCGACACCGAGCGCGGTCCGATCGACCGTTGGCTCGGCCTCGCCACAGTCACCGTCACCACCGCATCGTCGGCCGGCGCAGTGCAGATCACCGCGCTCGACACCGCGACCGCCGATGCGACGGTTGCCCGGCTCACCGCGATCGCGGGACGCGACGGAGCCGACGCGACATGAACCCCGGAACCATGAACCCCGGAACCGCAGAGGCGGAGCTGCCCTGGTTACGGCTCGACCGGCGGATGCTGCTGATCCACCCGGTCGAGGAGATCCTGCGGTTGCTGCCGGTCCTGATCGGGACGGTGGTGCTCGGCACCAGCAGCGGAAATCCGTACTGGGGGCTCGCGGTGGCCGGGGTGCTCGTGGTCGTCGGCCTGCTGCGCTGGTTCACCACCACGTATCGCATCGGCCCTGTGCACGTCGAGTTGCGACGGGGACTGTTGCAGCGACAGGAACTGTCCATTCCGCGCAGCCGCATCCGGTCGGTGGACGTCGATCAGCGGGTGTTGCACCGCCTGCTCGGTTTGGCGGTGGTCAAGATCGGGACAGGCCAGTCCGCGGGCGGGGCCGACCGGAACCGCTTCGAACTCAACGGATTGGCCGTGGCCGCGGTGCCGGCGCTGCGTGCCGCGTTGCTCGCGGCCGGCTCCGACCCCGGCGCAGAGGCCTCCGCGCGCACCCCGCACCACGCGGAACCGGACCTGCCCGCGCCGAAGGAGACCGAGATCGCCCGGCTCGACCCACGGTGGGTGCGGTACGCGCCGTTCTCCACCACGGGTCTGCTCGGTGTCGTGGCGGTCGCCGGGCTGGCATTCCAGTACGGGCTCGGGGAACGGCTCAGCGAGTCGCGGACGGTCGAGCGCGGCGTCGAAGTTCTGGAAACGGCCGGTGTCGTCGTGACTGCGGCAGTGATCGTGGTGGCGGTGATCGTGGTGGCGAGTATCGCGGCGTGCATCCGCTACCTGCTGTTGTACGGAAATCTGCGTGTCACCGACGACGGACGGATGCTCCGGATCGGGTTCGGTCTGCTGCGGGTCCGCCACACGACGCTCGATCGTGCCCGCCTGCGCGGGGTGAATCTGCGTGAACCGCTCGCGCTGCGACTGGTCGGCGCCGCGCGACTCGACGCGATCATGACGGGGGTCGCGGCGGAACGCGGCGAGTCGTCCCTCGTCCTGCCGTCCGCCCCGGCCTCCGAGGCGCAACGGGTCGCGGCGGCGGTGCTCACCGATGCCGGAGCTGTCGAGGTGCGGTTGGTGCCGCACGGACGCATTGCGCGACGGCGGCGTTTCGTGCGGGCGATGCTCCCCGCCGCGGCGATTGCTGCCGCCGGAATCGCCGCGTCGGTGGCGACCGGCGGTTCCCTGCCGCCGGCACTCACGGTCGCGCTGATCGTGGTGCTCGTCGCCGGATCGGCGGGGCTGGCGTGGGACCGGTACCGTAGCCTCGGGCATGCGGTCCTTCCCGGACGGCTGATCACGCGCGGCGGATCGCTGGACCGGCAGCGGGTCTGTCTCGACGCGGCCGGCATCGTCGGCTGGACCGTGCGGCAGTCGTTCTTCCAGCGCCGGGCGGGGGTGGCGACGGTGATCGCCGCGACCCCGGCAGGTGCCGGCCACTACGCGGTAGTGGACATCCCGGCCGAACACGCGTGGGCGTTGGTCGAGGCAGTCACTCCCGGAGTGGGCGACATGTGGGTGCGGCGATGAGCGCGCACCGGGACCCTGCACCGGAAACCCTTGCGGACCTGGATTCCCGGCTCGTGGAGTGCCGGGCGTGCCCACGACTCGTGGCGTGGCGCGAACAGGTGGCGCGGGAGAAGCGGGCGGCGTTCCGCGACGAGGTGTACTGGGGACGACCGGTCCCCGGATTCGGTCCCGCGGACGCCGCTCTGCTGATCGTGGGCCTCGCCCCGGCGGCCCACGGTGGCAACCGCACCGGTCGCATGTTCACCGGGGACCGGTCCGGCGATTTCCTGTACGCCGCGATGTACGAGGCAGGACTGGCTTCGCAGCCGACGGCCACGCACCCCGGCGACGGTCTCGAACTGTACGGGACGCGGGTCACCTCACCGGTGCACTGCGCACCCCCCGCGAACAAGCCGACGATCATCGAACGCGACACGTGCCGCCACTGGCTCGAGGAGGAACTGGGGCTGCTGTCGCCCACAGTGCGGGCAGTGTTGGTTCTCGGTGGGTTCGGCTGGCAGGCGCTGCTACCGGTGCTGTCCGGCGCCGGCTGGGAGATTCCCGTACCGCGACCGAAGTTCGGTCACGGTGCGCACGTGACGCTCGCTCCGGGCCGGGCGGACCGCCGGCCACTGCATCTGTTCGGCTGCTATCACGTCAGCCAGCAGAACACCTTCACCGGACGGCTCACGCCGTCGATGCTCACCACCGTGCTCACGGACGCGGCGCGGACTGCCGGGCTGCCTGTGTGATCGCGTTGATGCGGGCCGAGAACAGGTAGAAGCCCGCGGGAGCCAGGGCCGCGATAGGCAATAGCAGGATCCGCCAGTCGGCGACGACCACCATGTCGCCTCCGGGTCCGCCGAGCAGGCACAGCCCGAATCCGACGACCCAGGCGAGCAACGGCCACGCCGCGGTGCCGAGCGATCCCGTCTCGGTTCGCACGGCCATCACGAGCAGAAGGTTGATCACCGCGGCCAGCAGGATGGTGATCGGAAACGGCACCCCACCGATGTAGAGGCCCAGATAGAACACCGACAGCACCGCACAGAGCGCGCCGTCGGCGACGAGCAGCCCGACCAGGCCTTTGCGAGGCTCGGATTCGGCTGGTGCAGCATCGGGAAGCGCGGTGGCGGGATCGACCGTCATGCGTCCATCGTGCGCCACCGGCGCGGAGCAACCACAACCGGGTCGGACGGAAATGTCACGGCACCGGCGGGTACCCGAGCATCGTGAGCAGGTGACTCTGCTGGTCGGCGAACGCGTACAGCGCGCTGTAGTAGCCCTCACGGATCTCGCCGGCATACGGCCGCAGCGAGTCCACGAAAGCAACGATCTGGTTTTGGACGGACCAGTCGTACATCGGCATTCCCCTTGTTCGGCACCGCAGCGTGACCCTCACATATCGCGGGTCACGGCATGACGTGGGTCACACTAACCGATGTCGATGCCGGCGAACAGATCACGCTCCCGCCCGGTCTCGTCCACTTCTCCCCGTTCGCCACGGACGAGCACATAGTGTTCTTCGGCGAAGACGGGCTGAGCGACCAGGTTCGACAGAGCGAACTGTTCCCCGCCCGGCGCGAGAAGCACCTGCGTCGCGTGCGCGGCCATCGCGGCGCGTTTGGCATCCAGCACGCCGGTCACGTCGATGGCGGCGCCGACCTCGTCGTCCGGCGTGCTCGGCAGGTCGTCGGGCTCGGGCCGCTTCCAGCCGTCGGGCACGTCGCGGATCGCTGCCACACCCGCTGCCAGCGCCGAGGCTTCCGTGACGGTCCAATACACCTTCGCGGGTGTCCACGGCGCCCCGGCGTCGGGGTAGACGTCGGTGCCCGCCGCCTCGACCGCGGAGGTGACGCGGCGATGCACCGCGATGTGATCGGGATGCCCGTAACCACCCACCGGGTCGTAGGTGACGACAACATGCGGGCGCGTTTCCCGGATGACCTCCACGAGCGCAGACACTGCCTCGTCGGGATCCGCGTTGACCCACGCCCGGGGATCGGCTGCGGACGGTGTGCCGGCCATCCCCGAGTCCCGCCAGCGGCCGGCCCCACCGAGGAAGCGCGGGGCGGGCACGCCCAGCGCGTCGAGCGCTCGGGTCAGTTCGAGGATGCGGTAGCCGCCGAGCTGGTCGGCGCGGTCGGCGGTCAGCTGCGCCCACTCGTCGCCGATGACCTCGCCCTCCTCCCCCAGCGTGCAGGTCACGACGGTGACCTCGGCGCCTTCGGCGGCATACCGGGCGATCGTGCCGCCCGTGGTGAGGGTTTCGTCGTCGGGATGGGCGTGCACGAGCAGCAGCCTGCGCGGGTACTCGCCGTCGGGACAGGTCATCGTGTCGTCCTCTTCCAAAGGTGGGTGTCGGCGACGATCCCGGCCGGGACGGCCCCGGTCAACGACACCCCGTCGACGTCCGGACCGGCGGCGACCACCGCGCGATCCTGCAGGATCGGCAGGTTCACCGCCAGCTCCCACAGCTCGGGCTGCGCGTCCATCAGGATCGCCCGAGCGTCCCCGGCGCCGGTGAGCGCGGCGCGCAGGTCGGGGTCGAGGGACGGATCGCATGCCCCGGACAGGTTGCTGGGCGCCTCGAGTTGCGCGAGCGCTGCGTCCCGCGCGTCGGACACATCTTCGGACGATGTTGTGGTTTCGGTTGTTTCGGGTGCAGCGGGATTCTCCGCGGTCGGCGCATCCCGGGGGGCCGCAGGTGCGCTCGTCGGCGCCGACCCGTCCTCGGCCGCAAGGAGAGCGGGCGGACACGCGAATCGGGACACTGCCGCCGTCGGCGCGTCCTCACCGGCACGCATCCACCCCACCACGGCATGCACCGCACCTTCGGTGACGGCCTCCCCGTAGAGCTCCTCGGAGGGCAACTCGGTCACGGTCGCGTCGATGCCGGCGCCGAGCAACAGATCGGCCGCGGTGCGGGCGACGGTGCGGGCGGTCTCCGACCCCTCCGGCACACCGAGGACGAGGGCCAGGGGCGCCCCCTCGCGGACGAGAGTGCCGTCGGGGATCGCATCGGCCGGTGGCGCGTCGGGGGCCGCAAGGTCGGGCGCAGGGGGTGCCACCGGTACGTACCCGGCCTCCCCCAGTGATCGGAGGGCCTCCTCGCGGGGAAGCCGCGGCGGCATCGTCGGTACGTACCCGGGATCGGACGGCGCGAGAACCTGGGCGCGGGCGGGGACCACACTCGATTCCGTACCGGCAGCGACGAGGGCGAGCAGATCCGGGTCGAGCAGTCCCAGCACACCTCGCCGCACGCGCGGATCGGCCAGTTCCGGGGTGCGGGTGTTCAACGTCAGTTCGAGGGTGCGCGGCTGCAACCGGACCGCGGTACGCAGACCGGGTACCGCGCCCAGCTGGGTGAGCAGCGACGAGCCGCCGTTCGTCTGCGCGACCTGGACGTCGCCGGTGCGCATGGACTCGACGAGTTGTGCGTCGCTGCCTCCGCGCCGCATGAGGATCTCGTCGGGGACAGCGGGGGTGTCCCAGAACCGGTCGTTGCGTTCGAGAAGCACTTCACCGCGACCGCGGTCCACCGATTCCACGTGAAACCGACCGCCCGACAACGGGATCGATTCCGACAGGCCGGTCGCGAACCCGCCGGGCGTGTCCTTGACGAGGTGCGCTGGGAGCATGACGGTGAACAGTTCCCGCCACGCCGGGTATGGTTCGCGCAGCGTGACGGTGACGGTCTTGCCTCCGCCCGACGATTCGACATCGTCGATGAGCCGGTAGCCGGCAGGATCCACGACACCGGGTTGCGTGATCATCTGCTGCCAGAGATAACGGAAGTCCTCGGCGGCGATCGGCGCGCCGTCGGACCATTGCGCGTCGTTGCGCAGCTGGTAGGTGATCGTGGTCGGGTTCTGCCCGGTGACCTCGGCCGATACGAGCACCGTCTCGTCGAGGATCCACTCGGTGACGGCCGGGTTGTCCGCGGCGGGAACGGGCCGGAAAGCGCTGGGCAGCACCAACTTTGCCACGGCATTGGCGACCGGGGACTGATCGGCCAGCAGATGCGGATTGAATCCGGTGTCGACGTTGTCGATGGCGACGACGACCGTGCTGCGCTGCGGAGCCGGGGGCGGCGTGGTGGTCGGCTCGGACTGCTCGATCGGAGGCGGTGGATCGGCGGTGCAGGCCGTCGAGGCCACGGCCACGACGAGTCCGGTCA